>JBDUAX010000065.1:0-13959 GCA_040004455.1 Gemmatimonadaceae bacterium | reverse complement strand
CTCCGTTACGTGCGTCGCGATCTCCCCACGGTTTTGCAACGGAATTGTCACGGAAACGTTTGGGCCCTCTTCCGCTCCTCGTGGGCGGGGGATATGCTCGCGCCATGGCCCGGTCCGATTCTTTCCGCCTGCACGCAAAACGGTTTGCCGCAACTAACCGCGGCCCGTCGGTGCCCGTGAACGCAATGGAGACCGCCGCCAAAGCGCTTCGCGCGGCCGAGCATGTGTGCGTGTTCACGGGCGCCGGCATCTCAGCGGAGAGTGGTGTTCCAACCTTTCGAGATGCGCAGTCGGGCCTTTGGTCGAAATACAACGCGCACGAGTTAGCCACTCCCGAGGCTTTTGCGCGAAGTCCGAATTTGGTGTGGAGCTGGTATTCCATTCGAGCCGCCGCCGTGCGAGATGCCCGGCCAAACGAGGGGCATCTCGCGCTGACGACGCTGTTCGCTTACGTGCCGCACTCGACGCTCATTACGCAAAATGTCGATGACCTGCACGCGCGCGCGGGTGCGGAGCATCCGCTAGCGCTGCACGGCAACATCACTCACGCGCGTTGCAGCGCGGGGTGCGGAGCCCGCATTGCGTTTGCGGATGCACCAACGAATGTCGCGCCACATTGCGGCAACTGCACAGCGCTCATGCGACCGGATGTTGTGTGGTTTGGTGAGATGCTCGACGCAGACTTGCTGGAGAACGCGCGCGCGGCGACACTGGCGTGCGACGTATTTCTCTCGATTGGCACATCGAATGTCGTTGAACCAGCTGCTTCATTGCCGTGGATTGCGGCGTCTCACGGCGCCACGGTCATTGTTGTGAACAAGAGCATGCAGGGGCAAAGATCGGGTCCCAGCATTGTGCAATTGGAGGGAATGGCGGGGGCGGTGTTGCCAAAGTTGGTGACGATGGCGTTTCAAGGGCGGAAGCCGCGATACGGCGAAGACAGTTAGGAGGTCGCTACGCGGGAGCGATCGGAAACCACGCCGCAATCGTAGTCCCCTTGTCCACCTCACTCTCCGCGCGCACACGCCCACCGTGCGCCTCCGCGAGGTGCTTCACAATCGACAACCCCAATCCCGTGCCACCGGCCTCGCGCGAACGGCTGGGATCCGCTCTATAAAAGCGCTCGAAAATGCGCGTCAAATGCTCGGCACCGATTCCACTACCGGTATCACGTACGCCAATCCACACACCGTCCTCGTCACGCTCTGAAAACAGTTGCACAGAACCGTGTGATGTGTGCCTGAGCGCATTCTCCGCAAGATTCGTCAGCACCTGTCGCACGGCCGTTGCATCGACGTACGCCGAACGCGCGTCGTCGCCGAGGGCTGATTCAACCGACACGTTTTCTTTCGTCGACGAATCTTTCAGGCCGAGAATGATTTCATTCATGACGGGCTGCAAATCAATTTCCGCCGCATCGGGCAACCAGCCACCCGATTCAATGCGCGACAAATCGAGTAAGTCGTCGACAATGCGCTGCATGCGACGCACGTTGCCACCGGTCATGGCCAGGAATTGCTGACGTAGTTCCGGAGGGATGTTTTCGTCTTGCAGCGTTTCAACAAAACCGCTAATGATCGTGAGCGGCGTGCGCAACTCGTGCGAAACGTTCGCCACAAAATCGCGACGCACGGCCTCGAGTTTCCGAAACGGCGTCAAATCATAAAGCGCGAGTACCGCGCCGCCGCCAACCAGTGGTCGAGCGGTTGCTGACAACGTGCGATCGTCTACACGTGCCTCCGCGGGCGATGCATCTTGCCCTGCCAGCGCAGTTTCCAGCGTTTCGCGCAACGTGCGATCGCGCGGAAGGAAATCGGCGGAGAAGGGCACCGCGTCTTTCAGCCGAAGCAGTGTTCGCGCCGTTTCGTTAATGCGCACAACCTGCTGGCGTGCGTTGACGACCACGACTCCTTCGTTCAGCGACTCAGTAAGCGCTACTTGCAGCGCTTCTTCCGCACGCAATGCCTCTGATTTTGACTCGGATTGCTCGGACAACCGGCGCAAGGCGTCCGCAAGTTCACCCAATTCGCCATCAACCGTAAGAGATGGTCGAAGTGAATAATTTCCGCTCGCAATGGCGCGCGCCGATTCGCGCAATTCTCCAACGGACCGCGCGATTGAGCGTGAAACGATCGCGTGCGCCGCAGCGACAACGGCGACTGTTCCAAACGCAACCAGCACGAGATCCAATCGGGAAGCGGTGGGATTTCGACGCGCGATAACAACAAATGCCAAGCCAACAATGACCGCGACAAGCACCGTTGTGCTGAGCGTGAGCCGTTGGGCGAGTTTCACTTCAGGGCGAGCACAGGTGAACGGCTTTCAGTCGCAACACAGCGCGCACAAACGCGCCCACTAAGTGCGCTGCTGCGCGGCACGCAAGCGATAACCGAATCCGCGAACAGTTTCAATCATGTCACCGGCCACGCCCATCTTTGTGCGCAAACGCTGGATGTGCATGTCGACAGTGCGCGTTTGAATATCTGGTGCTGCCTCCCAAACCGTCTCAAGCAAGTGCGCGCGTCCTTGCACGCGACCGCGACGCTCAACCAACGTCATAAGCAACTTGAATTCTGTCGGAGTGAGATCGATGCGCGCATCGTCAACATCAACTGTCATCGCGGCTTTATCAATTCTCATAGCGCCGATGGTCAGAATGTCGGCGCTGTTGGAGGGCGCTGATCCAACGCGACGCAGAATGGCACCAACGCGAAGCACGAGCTCCGGTGGACTGAATGGTTTCGTGAGATAATCGTCGGCGCCCAAGGACAATCCGCGAATGCGGTCAGGTTCGTCGCGGCGCGCAGTGAGCATCAACACCGCGACGTCACGTGTTTGTTCGTCACCTCTGAGCTGCTCAAGCACGTCAAATCCTGACATGCCGGGCAACATCAGGTCAAGCACAATTAAAGACGGGCGTTCGCGACGCGTTTGATCGATGGCATCCTGGCCGCTGGACGCCGTCGCAACGCGGTACCCTGATTTTGCGAGATGATACGCCACCAACGCGACGATTTCGGGCTCATCGTCAACCACCAACACCCGATCGGTACTTGGCGCAGCGACGGTCATACGATGGTCGCCGTCAACGCCAGCGCATCGCGAGTGTCACGACGCGTGGCGAGTTCGCTGTGAATCTTTGCAACGATCATTTCAATGGCGACAAGGTTCTGTCCTCCGCGTGGAACGATGATGTCCGCGTAGCGCTTGCTGGGCTCTACAAATTGCAAATGCATTGGTTGCACGGTTGTCAGATACTGGTCGAGTACGGATTCCAGCGAGCGGCCACGTTTGGCCATGTCGCGCTTGATGCGGCGAATGAGTCGAATGTCGGCATCCGCATCCACAAACACCTTTACGTCGCAGTGATCGCGAACACGCTCTTCCGCCAACAGCAGAAATCCATCGACTACCACAACATCGGCAGCACGAACGCGGCGGGTTTCGGTGCTTCGGGAATGCGTGCCGAATTCATAAATCGGGGCGTCGATGGCTTCGCCGCGGGCGAGCGCTGACAGTTGGTCCGTCAGAAAATCCACATCGAAAGCGTCGGGGTGATCCCAGTTGAGATGCTCTTTCTCGGCGGTCGACAGATCGGTGAAGTTCCGGTAGTACGCATCCATTTCAATGAATGCAACTGAGGCCTCTGGAAGCGCCTCCGCCACCCGGCGGGCCACTGTCGATTTTCCCGAACCTGTTCCACCCGCGATTCCGATGATGAGCGGTTTCATGCTTCAACGTCTCGTCTCGTTCACAACACGAGCAGTAGAGTGTCTGGCCTGCGTGTCCGGGAAGCCACGATGGTGTCACGGTTCTGTATCGGCAGACGGTCAAAAGCTGAACGCGAGGGATTTGAGAAGATTTGCCCCCTCTTCGTCCGAAATATCGCCCTTCAAATATCACCTCAGGCGACAACCCTCCCAACCCATGCGGGGGGCAGCTAGCATTCTCCTATGGCAACACTCTCAAATCGAACGGCTGCTGAGCGCGGTTTTGACGCGCCGGTTGTCCGTGGGCCTTTGGTAGAACTCTTGCGGCGCCGCGGAGCCGGAGGTCGTGCTTTGCGCGGCGCGGCTGTATTCGGGGCGCTCGTTGCGATTCCATCAATTGGTAATTCGACGCCAACCTCCAAAATCGCTCGGTTTGCGGCGAAGAGCGCCGCGACTCAACCGGCGAAGGTGCATTTGGTGATCGCCGCGACGACGGACACACACGGACGCGTTCGCGGCTGGGACTACTACGCGAACAGGGGCGATGCCGCGCATGGGCTGTCGCGATTGGCCACGATTGTCGATTCGGTGCGCCAGGCCAACCCAAGGCGCGTTGTGCTGGTCGACGCTGGCGACTTGTTACAGGGAAACCCGATGACGTCGGTCGCCGCCAAAGTCACGCGCGGAGCGATGCATCCATCAATCGCGGCGATGAACGTGATGAAGTACGACGCGGCCGTCGTTGGTAATCACGAATTCAATTACGGCGTTGCATTTCTCGATTCCACAATCAGGCAGGCGACGTTTCCGTTTCTCGCCGGAAACGTGTTGAACGTGAACGGAAAGGCGCACTATCCGTCAACGACAACGGTTGTTCGCGACGGCATTCGCATTGCAATTGTTGGCGCGACGACGCAGGGCTCGAACGTGTGGGACAAGGTTAATCTCGCCAGTGCGAAACTTCGCGTTGCCGATGTGGTTAGCAGCGTTCGCACCGCGGTCGCGACGTCACGCGCAGCCGGCGCGGACGTTGTTGTCGTGGTTTTGCATTCGGGAATTCAGGGCGAACAGAGCTATGACACGCTGGCGGTGAAACTTGCTCCGGAAAATGTTGCGGATAGGGTGGCCAAAGGTGTTGCGGGCATTGATTTGATCGTGTTTGGACACACGCATCGTGAAGTTGCGGATACGACGATCAACGGTGTGTTGTTGATGCAGCCGAAATTCTTTGCGGCGTCGGTTGGACTGGCAGACTTGTCGATGCAGAAGTCAGGCGCGAAGTGGAAGGTGGTGGAGAAGCACAGTCAGGTTGTGCAAGCGGCCGGTCACGTCGAGTCCCCTGCGGTGCTTGCGGTAACAGAAGCAGCACACTCGGCGACGTTGAACTGGGTGGGCGAGCCAATTGGAACCACCAACGTTGCGTGGCGCGGTGATTCATCGCGCGTAGTAGACACGCCGCTCACCGATTTCATGCTGGAAACAATGAAGCGCCTCGCGAACAGCGATCTGGCTGGTGGATCTGTGTTCACGCTGGACGCAAAATTTGACAGTGGCGCCGTCAATTTCGCGGAAATTTCGCAACTGTACCCCTACGACAACACGTTGCGCGCCGTTCGCATCGATGGAAAAAAATTGCGCGCGTATCTCGAACACGCCACGCGCTATTATCGCACCCTCAACGCAGACGGCGGCGCACCCGCTAACGGTATTGTCGACAAGGATATCCCGGGCTACAACTTCGACATTGTGGCGGGCGCCGACTACACCATTGATCTGCGCAAGCCCCTCGGCCAGCGCATTACGAGTCTCAAGTTTAAAGGCCGCGATGTCGTCGATGGCGACTCATTCACAATTGCATTGAACAATTATCGCCAGGGCGGTGGTGGTGGTTTCACGATGTTCACTGGCGCGCCCGTTGTTTTCGCGAAAGAAGTAGACATGCCGCAGTTGTTGGCCGATGAAGTGAAGCGCGCGGGTGTTCTCAAACAATCGGACTATTTCAAGCAAAACTGGCACATCGAGCCCACGAATGCGATTTCGCAGATTTACGCGGAGCAGCATCGCCTTGACGCTGCATTCGGAGAACAAACGCCGCCCAAAGAACGCCCTTCAATAATCTCCGACGTCGGCAGCAACGATCCGCAGCCACGACCTCAATCAACGCGCACTTTGCGCATAATCGGCACCAGTGATTTTCACGCAGCATTGGAAGGACGCAAAGACGACAAGGGCGTAATGCGTGGTGGTGCAGTCGCCCTCAAGTCGGCAATTGTGAAGGCGCGCGACGAATGCAAAGACACATGTACCAGCATCAACATCGACGGCGGCGACTTGTTTTCAGGAACGCCCGCCTCTGATTGGAACTCTGGATTGCCAACCGTTGCCGCGATGAATCGCATGGGCATCTCCGCCGGAGCCCTCGGCAACCACGAATTCGACTTTGGGCAGGACACGCTCAAAATGCGACTCAAACAACTCATCTATCGCGCACTGGCCGCAAATGTTGTGGGTGAAGATGGCAATACGCCGAGCTGGATTCGCGCTGACACAATCGTTGTTCGCGATGGGCTCCGCATAGGCATTGTTGGTATCGCGGCCCAGTTCACGCCGACTTCAACGCACGCGCGAAATGTGAAAGGATTGAAATTCCTCCCTGAAGCGCCGGCCGCCTCGGAACGCATTCGTGCATTGCGCGCTCAAAATGTTGATGCGGTCATTCTCACCGCTCACGATGGCGCACGTTGCCAATCAGGAATAAGCGAAGGATGCGCAGGTTCAGGGATCGACATGGTGAAAGCGCTGACCGAAAAGCCCGATGCTGTGATTCTCGCGCATGCGCACACGAACATGTTGCTTCGCATCAACGACATTCCCGTTGTGCAGATGACGTCGAATGGTCGCGCCCTTGGCGTAATTGATATTCCACTGTCGCCGAAGGGAGTCGCAACAGCGGAAGTTCGCGACGTAACCGGTGACGTCTCCGTCGACCCGGTACTCGACACCATCGTCAAGAACGCAGTCGATCGCGTGCGGACACGCCTCGAACGCCCGGTTGCAACAATTGCAGAAACCATGAAACGCCCTGGTGAGATTTATCCCCTGGGCAACATCATGGCCGATGTTGCACGCGTTATGACGAACTCAGATTTCGGAACGTGGAACAACGGCGGCATTCGCGCCGACTTACCAGCAGGCCCGATGACATTCGGAATGGCGCACGAACTTTCGCCGTTCGGCAACGTGCTGGTTCAGCTGAAGGTTCGGGGCAAGGATATGTCAGGACTATTCGAGAGCATCGTTCGCGGCAAGGCGCCCAACTCGCACATCAGCGGATTCACAATCACGTACGACAGTACGCTTGCTCCAGGAAAACGCATCACGTCGCTTACAAAAACCGACGGCAGCGCGCTCGATCCAAACAAGATTTACACACTCGGACTCAACGATTACATGATCGACGATGCGAATTTCATGCGTCCGGAGCTCGTCATTTCGACCGACGTGCTGCCGATTGTCGACCAGGATGCAATCGCCGAGTATTTCAAGCGTCTGCCACAACCCGTAAAACCGCCGACCGAAGTCAGAATCAGGAACGTTGTAACACCGCACAACCAGTGACAGAAATGACCGACAGCGAAACAGCCAGCAATGCTGATTTCGCACTACCTTCCGACATTCGCGTGTTTGTAAACGAACGTGGCGTGTCCATTCCGCGTGGCTCACGCGCCCTCGACGCCGTACGCGCTCACTCTGAAACCGATGCGACCGATGTTGCCGCCGGTCGAGCGCGCCTAACCGATAGCCGTGGTCTACCAATGATGGCTGATGCAATTATTACGGGAGGCACCATCATGCGCGTGCTGCCCGTTCGCGAACGTGACACCGATGCGGCCGCGGAAGTGAACGCGTGACGCCAGTGTCAGCAGCACTTCGCAAGGTTCTGAAAAGGCTTCCGAAAGCGGAGTTGCATTGTCATCTCGACGGATCGTTGCGCGCGTGGACGCTGCTTGAATTGAGCACCGCGAAACGCATTGTCTTGCCCGAGGCAACGCCAGCCACACTCGCCGATTGGATGCGCGTTGACGACGCCCGGAATCTCGAAGACTATCTCGCGCGCTTCAGCGTAACCCTTGATGTCATGCAGAACGCCGCGGCCCTCGAACGCATTGCCTACGAACTCGTGGTCGATGCCGCGGCTGACGGTGTGCAATACATCGAAGTGCGCTTTTGCCCGGCACTCAACACGCGCGAAGGTCTAACCGCCGAAGACGCCGTGCGGGCAACTCTCAAAGGTCTTTCACGCGGCGAAAAGGAATCTGGAACGGTTGCTCGCGCAATTATTTGCGCGCTGCGCTCGGTGCATGCGCCGCACTCGCAGCAGATGGCTGAACTCGCCGTTGCTTACAAAGATCGCGGTGTCGTCGCCTTCGATTTGGCCGGTGGCGAAGCAGGAAACCCCGCGAGCGATCACGCGGGCGCCTTCGCGTACGCACGTGCGCACGATCTTGCGGTTACGGTGCATGCCGGGGAAGGCGCTGGACCGGAGTCCATTCGCGAAGCTGTGCATATTTGCGGCGCCGATCGCATTGGACACGGCACGCGCCTGTACGAAGACGCGGCGCTGCTCGCGTACGTGCGCGATCGCCGCATTCCGCTCGAAATTTGCCTCACAAGTAACGTGCAAACGCGCGTCTCGCCGACGTTCGCCGACCACCCAATTGCTCAATACGTCGCGCAGGGCCTCGTTGTCACTCTTAATACAGACAACCGCCTCATGAGTGGCGTCAGTCTCACCGACGAGTACGTGCACTGCGCGGAACATCTGGGCTTCGACTTGTCTACACTTTGTATGCTTGCTCTCGCCAGTTTCGATGCGGCCTTTGTTCCCTACCCGGAAGCGCAGCGCATTCGAGCGAACGCTGCTGAACAAATCGACGCGATCATTTCCGAAGCGATCGCTTCGGGTATTGGGAACTAATCGCCATGACTGCGGCTTTTTCTACTGGGTCGTTTGAGGCCCAATCGATGGGTCCCGGGGCTGCAGAAGCCAGGAGAGCGGCCGACGTGATTCGTGCGCGCGTACTGTCGCAGACTGGCAGGCCAATGGCAACGCCAGTCTGCGCGATTGTGCTGGGCTCCGGTTTAGGCGGCCTGGCTGAGCGCATCAACAACGCCACGCGTATTTCTTTTGGTGACGTTCCGGGATTTCCCATGGCCACGGTTGCAGGTCACGCCGGGCAACTGATCATCGGTGAGTTGGGTGGCAAACCAGTCGCGGCCCTCGCCGGCCGCCTGCATTTGTACGAGGGACATTCAGCAACGCTCGCGGGTTTTCCAGTGCGCGTGCTGAACGCGCTGGGAGCGAAGGTGTACATCGCATCAAACGCGGCGGGTGGCGTTCGTCGCACGTTTCGCGCCGGAGATTTAATGGTCATCAACGATCACTTGAATCTCATGTTCCGAAGTCCTCTGGCCGGTCCTTTGGAGCCCGGCGACGAGCGGTTTCCCGACATGTCGGCGCCCTACGACACTGGACTCATACATCTGCTTCACGCTGCGGCACGTAGTATTGGTGTCTCGCTGCAAGATGGCGTGTACTGCGGACTACTCGGCCCGACCTATGAAACTCCGGCCGAAATTCGCATGCTGGAAAAGATGCAGGTTGATGCCGTTGGTATGAGCACGGTTCCAGAAGTGATCGTGGCACGAGCGTTGGGAATGCGGGTCGCGGCAGTTTCATGCATCACGAATCCCGCCGCGGGAATTGCACTCGCTCCACTCAATCACGACGAAGTGCTCGATATTGGGAAACAGGCGGCAGGCGCGTTTGAAGGGCTCATAACCGAATTTGTTCGCCGGCTGGATTAAGCAGCACAGGTCGTTTTACAATCGCTTCACAAAACACGGGAGCAGCAATGTTACAGAACAAGATTCGCGCAGCGGTTGCGGCATCAGTCGTCCTGCTTGGCGCATTTGCATTTCGCGCTAATCGCGCGCAGTCGGCACAGGAAGTTGCCGATACCACGGCGAAAATTCTCGCCGCGACTTCAACGCTCGCAACGCCAGTTGTCGCGGCGAACGACGTGGCCGCCACGGAAACGGTTGTCTTCGCCGGTGGATGTTTCTGGGGCGTGCAGGCGGTGTTCCAACACACGAAGGGTGTTATCAGCGCGCGCTCCGGATATGCCGGTGGCCAGAAGAACACCGCGACGTACGAGGAAGTGAGCACGGGTACTACCGGACACGCGGAAGCGGTAAAGGTTATTTTCGATCCGAGCAAAGTGACGTACCAGCAGTTGCTCGCGATCTATTTCTCAGTTGTACACGACCCAACGGAGCTCAATCGTCAAGGCCCCGATCACGGCACGCAGTATCGCTCGGAAGTGTTCACCACCACGGCGGAACAGAAGGCGGCGACTGAAACGTACATCAAAGAACTCAGTGCGAAAAAAGTCTTCAACAAGCCGATCGTGACTGTCGTAGCGCCGCTCAACGGCTTCTTTGAGGCCGAAGCGTATCATCAGGACTACGCAACGATTCATCCGAACGACATGTACATCGCAATTAACGATGCGCCGAAAGTTGAGAACCTGAAGAAGCAGTTCGCGGCGCTGTATCGCCCCGAAATCAAGTAAGCAAAGCGCATTGTCAGCCGTAAATCAAAAGTCCCGCAACCAGAGATTTGGTTGCGGGACTTTTTGCACCTAATGAATGCTGCGTTACGCTTTCGGCACGAACGTCAGCCAGCCGTGACGATCTTCCTTCCTGCCCATCGCGATGTCGAGATACTCGGCTTGAACGCGCTTGGTGATTGGTCCAACCTTGCCGTCACCCACCTTGATCTTGTCTACGCTGCGAATTGGCGTGACCTCCGACGCCGTGCCAGTCACAAACACTTCGTCGGCCGTGTACAGCATTTCGCGCGGCAACATTTTTTCAACCGCTGGAATGCCGGCGTCGCGCGCGAGTGTGAGAATCGTGTCGCGCGTAATGCCGGTTAACATCGTGCCGTCAATTGGCGGCGTGTAAATAGTGCCGTCCGCCACGAGGAACACGTTCTGTCCTGATCCTTCGCTGATCGTTCCACCCGGAGTAAGCGCGATCCCTTCGTCAAAGCCGTTCGCAAGTGCTTCCATCTTGACCAACTGGCCGCTCAGATAGTTACCCGCAATTTTCGCAGCGGCTGGAATTGTGTTTGGCGCCACGCGCGCCCACGTCGAGACGCACGCATCAACGCCGTTCTCCAATGCGCCCGCTCCCAGATACGCGCCCCACGGCCAGCAGGGCAAATAAACCTCGACCGGACTGTCAAACGGCACCATGCCCGCCGCGCCATATCCGCGAATTACCATCGGGCGGAAATAGCAGCTTGGCACGTTGTTCTTCGAGAGCAATTCGAGGCTGGCTTTGAAGATGTCATCGGCCGAATACTTCATGTCCATGCGATAAATCTTGCACGAGTTCATGAGGCGTTTAAGATGCTCGCGCAAACGAAACACCGCCGGTCCCTTGGGTGTGTCGTAGCAACGAATTCCTTCAAATACGGCCGAGCCAAATTGCATTGAGTGGCTCAGCACATGAACCTGGGCGTCGGCCCATTTCACCATCTTTCCTTCGTGCCAAATCCATTCGGTTTCGCTAATACGGGCCATGCTGTCCTTTTATTGAGTTTGATGCGTCGAAAATCGTTGGGTCGCTACAACAAGGCTACAACAACGCGTGTCCGTAACCGCCATCCACACTGATCGCCTGACCTGTGACAAACCCTGCTTGCGCCGAAGCGAGGAACGCTATCACCGCGCCACACTCTTCAGGACGACCAAGTCGCCCCGCCGGCGTCTGCGCCCGATATCCGTCGTAAACTGAGTCCTTGCTGCCCCCCGAGCGCTTGGCGGCGGCATCGGCGAGGTTCGACAACCGATCGGTCTCAGTAAAGCCCGGTAGCACCGTATTGCATGTCACGTTGTCCACGGCAACTTCGTCGGCGAGCGTGCGGAAGTAGCCCGTCACCGCCGCACGCAAACTGTTCGACAACACCAGCGAACCAACGGGATGCTTGACGGCCATCGATGTGATACCGATTACGCGTCCCCACTTTCGCTCGCGCATGCCGGGCACAATGGCGCGCGTCAGTTCAACGGCACTCCGCAGCAACAGGTTCGACGCCGTTTCCCATGCCGCCCAATCGTGCGACATTGCGGGGCCGGGTGTTGGTCCACCAGTGTTTGTGATCAACACATCGGCGTGACCAAAACGCGATTTTAATTCTGCGAGCGCTTTTTCAATGCCTTCGGGAGTGCTCACATCGGCGGCAACGCCCGCGATGTTTTTGGCTGTCGCCGAAAGTTTTTCAACTGCACTTTTCACCGATGCGTCGTCGCGCGAGCAAATCAACACCGACATTCCTTCCCGCGCGAAAATTTCTGCAGAAGCGAACCCGATGCCGCGACTGCCGCCGCACACCAGCGCAATTTTATTGGCGAGTCCGAGATCCATGTTACTTCTGTACTTGCCGAATGTACGCGTCGCTGCCGTCGAGCCAATCCTGACGCGGCGGGTTGAACACATCCACATCCAGCGTGTCTTCCAGCGCTTCGGCGCGATGACGCACCATGCTTGGTATGGTCAACACTTCGCCCGCGCGCACGTCGACATACACCGCACCCGGACTGTCCGCGTGTTCGCCAATCCAGAAACGCAAACACCCCGACACGATGTACGTGATTTGCTCGTTATGGTGATCGTGCGCCGGAACGATTGATCCGGTGGACAGGAAGACCTGCGCAATCATCAGGCGCTCGCCAGTTATCAGCTTGCGCGAAAGTAGCGGCGTGAGCCGCTCGCTTGGTACGTCTTTCCAGTTGTAGTGCTTGACCGTATTCATGGCTTGCTTGCGGAGAAAATTGCGGATCGGCGCAAGAGCGTCCGTCGGACGCTCGCAGGGACTTGCACTGCATGGCTAGCCCCTCCAATGTGTGACTGCGTACCTAATTCTGGTACCCGCTCCCCCGCGCGTCTTCCACTGGAGGTTTTTCGGTGATTTGCTCCCCGCTCGCTGCGCCAGCTGTTCTTCGGCGCGACCCATCCACAAAACCACGGCGACTGGCGCTGACAATCGGCGCCGCTTTGCTGATGGTCAGTAGTGCCCAGGCGTTCGCCCAGGGGCCGCCGCAGCCCGACGACCACGGACAGGCCAGGGCCAATTGGACGCTTGCCAATCGCTTCAGCAGCGCGACCCTTCGTGCGTTCACCTACACCTCAGCGCTCGTACCGCATTTCCTCGGCAAGACCGATTCGCTGTGGTATAACTGGAAAGACCGCAACGGCGCGCGCTTCATTTTGATGGTGCCGTCGCCAAGCGGCGCGACCCGGAAGCCGTTGTTCGACGCGGCCAAGATGGCCGAGGCGCTGACATTGTCGCGTCACCGGCCGTATGACGCAAATAATTTGCCCTTCACCACGCTCACGTTTTTGAAGGACCACAAGGCGTTCCGTTTTAGCGTCGATACTTCGCGTTACGAGTGGAGCCTGGTGACTGAAACGCTCAAGAGTTTGGGTCGTAATCCGCGCTCGACGCCAACCGACGAAGAAGCTGAATTCGGGAACACGATTATTGGTGGTCGCAGCAACGCCGGTGCCGGTCGTGATACGAACTCCTACAAGACTTTCTCACCCGACAGTACTGCGTTTGCGTTTGCGCGCAATCACAACATATACGTCGTGGAAATCGGCAAGCCTGACACCGTTCAGGTAACGTCCACTGGCGTTGAAGATTGGTCTTTCGGAAACAAAGACACGACCGAAAATCGTCGTCAGCAGGATGCGTTGGGAGGGGGCGCTGGTGGCGTTGACAGCAGTCTTGTCACGCGCGAAGACAGCCTGGCGGCCAAGAGCGAAATGCGCGTTCGCGCCAACATTGTGTGGTCACCCGATTCAAAGTCCTTCGCAGCGCAGCGTACCGACATGCGCAACGTGAAGGAACTGTATCTCGTGAACGTGTTGGCCGAGCCGCGGCCGGTGCTGTTGCATTACAAGTACGCAATGCCCGGCGAAGAAAACGTCGGTGTGTCCGAGTTGTGGGTATATCGTCGCGGCGATAAAGCGGCGAAGAAGTTGAACGTTGCGAAGTGGAAAGATCAACGTTTTCTGGATGTGCATTGGCCGGTGGATGGCGGTCACGTGCGCCTCGTGCGACGCGATCGCACGCAACGCAATCTCGATTTTATTGAAGTCGATGTCGCAACGGGCG
>JBDUAX010000426.1:0-4127 GCA_040004455.1 Gemmatimonadaceae bacterium | reverse complement strand
CATCCGGTGTACCCCTCGCCCGAGATGGTCGAGCGGATGGCGCTGCCGTACAAGGCCGGTGGTTCGCTTGGCAAGCCCGAGCCGGAGGCCCAGGTGCATTTCGACGTGTATCCGGCCGGCGACATCTATCTGCGCGCCGAAGACATGGCCCGGTACCTCGGCGCCCAACTCAACGGTGGCATCTTCAACGGCAATCGGATCCTGTCGGAGGAATCGGTGCTCGCGATGCACAAGCCGCGCTTTGGTGGCACCTACGGGTTCGGGTTCTGGATGATTCGTGACAGCACCACCGGCGACACCCTGATCCACCACGGCGGCGCCATCCAAGGCCAGCGGGCGTTCTTGATCGGCGACGTCAACGCTCGAGTCGGCGTTTATTACATGACCAATTCCGACTTCCTGCCCGATACGAAGCCGCCGTCGGAACTCACAGACGCCGCACTCAAACTGTTGCGCGGAGAGGACTACGTCCCCAAGGTCGAACGCAAAGGCATCGCGGTGAGCGAGAAGTTGCTCAACAGCTACGTCGGCACCTACGCAGTCGGTCCGGCCAGCATTGTCATCAGCCGAGTCGGGCGCGCCCTCGCGATTCAGCAGAACGGCCAGCCGGCAATCAATGAGCTGCTTGCGGAGAGCCCGGTGCGCTTCTTCCAACGGGGAAGCAACGTCATGATCACGTTCGAAGGTGATGGCGGAAGCATAGACCGAATCGTCGTGGAGGCTGGCGGCCGGCGCCAGACAGCGGCGCGTCGCAAGTAGCTCTGGATGCACGAAAACGAACCCGAATATTACAACACACTTCACGCCCGTTTCATGCGGCTCCGTCGTCATGATCAATCTCTTCCTGCAGCGCGAGCAATTCTGCGATGACCTCGAGGTCTTTTGGTCTGCCGGCCGCGCGTTTCACGCGAACAAGCCACGACAAATCGAGCAAATTTACTTCGCCTCCAAAGAGGGAAATTGTCAGAGTGTGAGGCAGCAGATTTTCGAAACCACCACCACCAGTAATTTCGCCCAGCAAGTCAATTGACCCAATAGTGGTGGTTAGCGTGAAGTTCAGCCCGTTGCGTAGCGTTGCAACTGACCACTCAAAGGGGAGACCAGGTGGTGCGCCACGCAAATACGGCTGATAGGGCTTCAATGCATCGACAATACGCACAAGGTTTGCACCACGCCGTGCGTAACAAATATCGAGTTCGTCGGTAAGTCGTGAGCTTCCGTGCGCTCGTGCAGCGACGCCGCCCACAATGATGAACTGCACTTTAGCGCGCATCAGCGCTGTGAGAAGTTGCTCGAGTTGGGTCACGTACCGCGCTCCGGGAGTATTTGCTATCGGCGCTGTTTTGCCTTGCGCGTTGCCGTTTGCAGCATACGCGAATTCTCCTGCCACTCTCCCAGCGAACGAATGCGTTCATCAACAGAATGCCGCAGGTTCTGTCGCAGCAACGTGCGGTCAACGTCGCGCAGGTAGCGTTCAACGACGGCATCATTTGATTGGAGCGGAACGAGTCTTATTTCGAGTGCAAAACCCGCAGCCGCCAAACACCGGTCCACAGTCGCGACCGTAGGATTGGAAAGGCCGAGCTCGAGGTTTGCAATTGCCGACTGCGATGTGCCAACACGGTCGGCCAGTTCGCGCTGCGAGAGGCCGGCGGCCATGCGCGCTTCAAGCGCCGATTCCGCCACGGACAATGATATACTGGGCATGATATGAAAATACTATATAAAGTATCACCAATCAATCCGGACTGTATTGGTATTTCAGAAGCAGCGCAGCGCGTGCGTGCGCCCTAGCACACCTCGTTATACGCCTTCCGCAGTTGCCCTGCCCGCACCTTATCCGTTTTGCCATTCAAATTCTGCATTGCGCATGCAAACACGCGAATTCCGTTTTCGTCCACTCTGGCCGGAATTACGCCGCCATCGGCCATACGAATAGCAGCACTCACCGTCGAACCGGTCACGCGAAATACCAGCCAACTGTTGTTCGCATCAACGTCAGCAGGCATTGGCAACACAAAATTCAAGTTGCTCACCGTTTGCGGTTTGCCCATCACCAGTGAATCGGCCAATGGAATAGCTGCGCTCGATGCACGCTCGGTCCACGAACGCGGCGCACCATTTGCGTTCGCCGAACCAGCACCAATTGCGTCCGCGCTTGAGGTAACCAACAGCGCCTGAATCGAGAGCCTACGGGCAATCGCTCCCATTTCTTCAAACACGTCCCCTGGCGACAACACCTTCGCCTGATCCACATGCACGCGAACGCTGTCGGTCACGCGCACCCTGGCACGAAATGTCACAACGGGCGAATAGTCGCTGCGCTCGGAACTCACGAGTGTCGTCGACGCGCCATGATTGATGAAACAAGCAGAGAGCGTTGTTGCAACTGCGGCAGCAAACGATATGCGAAACACGATCGTCAGTAGCGGGCGCGAAAACGACGACGCGATCTGGCGCGACATCATCAATTTCTCATTCAAGCGAAACAGCGTTCGCTGGCCCGCTATTCCTTGAGTGATCGCGGCGCACGACCACGCAACATGGCGTGCTCACGCACAGTCGACATGATGCGCGCCATCTCCGCTTCACATGCTGCGCGTTCCTGTGGTGACCACAGTTCCACGTTGGCCGACGCTCGAATTGAGGCGAGCATTTCATCTACCAATTCACGGAGGCGCGGATTACTGCGACGCTCGGTGCCGTCTTTGGCATTACCAGATTGCGAAGAGTCTTGTGGCATGTCCCAATGTCCAGCAACGGCCGGTTAACAACAAGACCTCAACGCGCCGATTCGCCCGAATTCGGTTGCAATAGCAAAACAAAAGCGTCGGTAGCACTGAGACTCGTCGCAGAGTGCGCGGTACCCGGCTGGGCGTGAGCCGGGGGGTACATGGGGGTCGTTGCCGCGAAAGCGGTGACGGCCCTCATTCGCATGCGCTATCTTCGTCCAATGACTCCTTCAGACACAATCGAGTCCGTTTCGGACCAATCCCGCCGTCGTTTCCTGTCGACCATCGGCCGCGGCGCGGTAGCGTTGGTTAGTGCCTCACTAGCCGCCCCATTATTCCGCCAAAGCCTCAACGCCGAGTCGGTCTCGGCACCGGCACCGCTGATGATGGCGCCGCCCACGCCAATGGTGGTCTACAAGGATCCGGGGTGCGGATGTTGCAAAGAGTGGGTGAAAATCATGCAGAAGGCCGGGTTCGCGATCACCACCCACGACACCGCCGACATGAACGCCGTCAAGACCACCATGGGCGTGCCCGGCAACCTGCAATCGTGCCACACGGCCATTGTTGGCACCTATGTGTTTGAAGGCCATGTTCCCGCGGACGTAGTTCAGAAGTTTTTGACTGAGAAGCCTGTGGCGCGTGGCTTGTCCGTGCCGGGCATGCCGAACGGCTCCCCGGGCATGGAAGGTCCGACAAAGGACAAGTACGACGTGGTGCTCTTTGAGCGTTCGGGAAAGACCCGGGTGTACGCTTCACGTTGACGGCGCCAGATTTGCGCATTCAGCGCGCACGCGAACGCGACATTCCGGACATAGCCGCTCTCAACAATCTGTTCGCACCCGACGGACTCACGCTCATTCGCACGGAAGCGTTTGTGGCCGCGCATCTTGATGGGTATCTCATCATGCGCGATTTCGACGAAAAGCTGATTGGTTGCGTGGCCCTCGATGAATATTCCCCGTCGCTGGTGGAGCTGGTTTCGCTGGCCGTCAATCCGTCGGCACAAGGGCGTGGACTCGGCAAGCAACTCATTGAGGCCGCCTGCACACTTGCAGCCAAGCGCGGTTATCCGCAAATCTTTGCCATCTCGCTCGCCGATCAGCTGTTTCTGAGCATGGGATTTGTTGATAGCAACATCTCGCATTTTCCAGAAAAAATTCAACGCTACGCCAAAATTTCACGTTCCGAGCTCTCCATCGGCAAGAAATTTTGCTTCGTTCGCACGCTGCAGTTTCCCGATCAGCATCACGCAAGAAAAGCAACCACGACAACGACGACGTAGTCGAAGTTTTTTTTCACGACTCCAATACACAACCAACACTTTCATGCCCCAGTTCGTTGATCCACGTCTGCCCAAACGCATCGATCGTTGGCGCAGTCCGTCGCTGGGAC
>JBDUAX010000425.1:0-4140 GCA_040004455.1 Gemmatimonadaceae bacterium | reverse complement strand
ATTTTGGCGAACGTATCATTGCCAGAATAATTCGACCAAACCCGCTGAAAAATTCCTTGCCATCAGCAGCGCTTGAAATGCGCGTGAGTTCGTCAAATGACGCGCCGGCGCAAAACGCACCCGCGCCTTCGCTTTGCAACGTGATCACGCGAACGCTGTTGTCTGCACTTAGCTCATCAATTTTCGCGGCCAGTTGCGCGAGCAGCCTGGCAGGCAACGAATTGCCTTTCGGATGATGAAACATGATCGCTCCCACGCCGTCGGCGACAGAAAATTTGATGCCGCCTTGCTCTATGCTATCTGATTGAGTCGTCATGACTCAAAAATAGAACGTGGTGCCAGGCACTGGCAGTCGATCAGGGAACGTCGATTGCAGAACTCCAATTTTGAAGTGCGGAGATCAGGAGAGCCTATCGCACGTGCACGGCAACCTTCACCGTCGGTGGCGTTGGATCGGGCAGGGCAGCCGCCGGCTTCTTTCCGGGCGGTAGAGGCGGTGGTGGCGGTGACGGCAGCGCACCAAACGTCAGTGACAATTCGCCCTTGCCGGTTGGAGTGTATTCAAAATCGTAAATCTCTCCCGGGTCGAATATCAACGTTGCGTCCACTTCACCGTTAACGAATCGTTCGCTGCAATTCACGGAATGATATTCCGACCGGAACCGCTCCAACCGGGCACGCCATCGGGATAACTCTCAAGTTCAATTCCATGATTCACAATGCGCCAGTGCACTGAATCACCTTGTGAGCGGCTTGTCGAGCGCGTTGTGCACGGTCGCGCGAACTTCGGTTCCGACGGGAACCCGAATAACGGGACCTGGTGTTGACATCGACCTCCCCGGTTCCGGGAACGCTGCGACCGTTAACGAACCACCACCATCACCTTCGGGATGCCAAACGCCTGTTCGCGTCCAGCGAAACAGTCAGCACTCCATCCTTCAACGCGCCGACCGAATGTTGATTGTCATTTGGAGCAACCGCGTTCGGTGATACGGCATTGCCTTTCGGCGCATCTGGCTTCGCACTTTCCTGCGTTCCAGAACAGGCAATCACGAAGAGGAGGGCTAACGGCACGAATTTTCGAAAGAGCTTTTGCATTTTCATGGTAGGAGGGCCGCACGTCCGGTGGACGCGACGAAACTAGGTCTTCCCCAGTGATTCAGCCAATGAAACCGCCATTAATGACCGGGCTCGTCAATTGTCGAATGCAACGGCAATCGCCTAAATTTCACTCATGGAACAGACGCCATCAGTGCCCATCGACGAGAGCGCTCTTATCGCCGCTTTCGAGGCCCGCATCGCCGCCGGCGAAAGCATCGAGCCCAAAGACTGGATGCCCGACCGTTATCGCAAGCAACTCACGCGCATGATGTCGCAGCACGCGCACTCCGAAATTGTGGGCATGCTTCCCGAAGGCAACTGGATTACGCGCGCGCCAAGTTTGCGCCGCAAGATGTCGCTCATTGCCAAAGTGCAGGACGAAGCGGGACACGGGCTGTACATCTACTGCGGCACCGAAACACTCGGCGTCGATCGCCACGATCTCGTGCAACAACTGCATAGCGGCACTGCGAAATACTCCAGCATTTTCAATTATCCAACACTGACGTGGGCCGACATGGGCGTCATCGGTTGGTTGGTTGATGGTGCAGCCATCGTGAATCAAACGGTGCTCGCGAAAGCGTCGTACGGACCGTACGCGCGCGCAATGGTTCGCATTTGCAAAGAAGAAAATTTTCACAAGAGGCAGGGATACGAAATTTGCACGGTACTATCGCAAGGCACGCCTGCGCAGAAAGCGATGCTGCAAGACGCCGTGAATCGTTTCTGGTGGCCGTCGCTTATGATGTTTGGGCCAAGCGACGCGGCCTCACCGAATTCGGCGGAATTGCTCAAGTGGCGCGTCAAGCGCAAAACGAACGATGAATTGCGTCAACGCTTCATCAATCTCACGGTGCCGCAAGCGATCGCACTTGGCATCACGCTCCCTGATCCTGATCTCAATTACAACGAAGAAACCAAGGATTGGAATTTCGGCGAAATCGAGTGGAGCGAGTTCTTCGAAGTGCTCGCCGGCAACGGTCCCTGCAATCGAGAACGTCTGCAGGCGCGTCGCGATGCGCACGACGATGGCACGTGGGTTCGTGAGGCCGCCAATGCTCACGCTGCGAAGCACGAACCCGCCCAAGCCACGGTTGCTGCGTAATGGCCGAGGCATCGACATCTGCGCCAAACGACAAGTGGCCGCTGTGGGAGGTGTTCACACAGGGGCTGCAGGGGGCGCCCTACGAACACGCCGGTAGTTTGCACGCAGTCGATGCGGAGCAAGCGTTGCAAAACGCGCGCGACGTTTATGCGCGTCGCGGTGAGGCAGTGAGCCTGTGGGTGGTGCCATCATCAGCCATTGTCGCGTCGGCGCCAAGCGATGCGGGGCCGTTCTTCGATCCGGGCAATGACAAGGCTTATCGTCACCCGCAGTTCTACAAGTCACCGCGCGGAGTGAAGGTATTTTGAGTGGATCGGAAGACGTACCAGGTTACTCGTCAACCACTGCCTCGCTCGCGGAAGCCAAGGTCGCGGGCGATCGTCACCGCACCGTAGGAAATCCACTATTCGAGTACGTTTTGCGTTTGGGTGACGATCGCCTGGTACTGGGACATCGGCTATCGGAATGGTGCGGGCACGGCCCCATTCTCGAAGAGGACATTGCGCTCTCGAACATCGCGCTCGATCTCGTCGGTCACGCAAGCTCACTCCTCAAACTCGCCGGAGACATTGAAGGGAAAGGGCGCGATGAAGATGCACTCGCCTATTGGCGCGAAGCGGTCGAGTATCGCAACGCGTTGATTGTCGAACTTCCCAAAGGTGATTTCGGTTTCACCATCGTGCGCCAATTCCTGTTTGATGCGTACAGCGTGTTGTTGTGGGATGCGTTGAGTTCCTGCCAACACGAAGCGCTCGCCGCTATTGCCGCGAAGTGCCTGAAAGAAGACAAGTATCATCTGCGCCACAGCAGCGAATGGGTTGTTCGCCTGGGTGATGGCACGGAAGAGAGTCAGGCGCGCGCGCAGACATCGCTCGACAGTTTGTGGCGCTACACCTTCGAGTTGCTCAAACCCGACGCGATTGACGCTGCCGTCGCGGAACTTGGCATTGTCGTTGACCACGACGCGATCGCATCACGATGGAATGCGATGGTCGCCGACGTTGTCGCGCGCGCGACGCTCACGCTGCCAACCGACATCGCCAGCAATCGCGGCGGACGCGTTGGCAAACACACCGAACACCTCGGCCACATGCTGGCGGAGATGCAAATTGTAGCGCGTTCGCATCCGGGGGCGAGCTGGTAACGCGCATGCTCACGCGTGACGAAGTATTCGCCGTACTGGCGACCGTGCCCGACCCCGAAGTGCCGGCCATCAGCGTTGTTGATCTCGGCATTATTCGCGAAGTGGTTGTTGAAAACAACAACGTGCGGGTAACTGTGACGCCAACATATTCCGGTTGTCCGGCTATGCGCGAAATCGAAGATGATATTCGAAGCGCGCTGTTGAAAGAGGGCGCTGCGTCAGTGGAAATTAATACCGTTTATGCGCCCGCCTGGACGACCGATTGGATGAGTGCCGAAGCGCGGGAAAAACTCCGGGCGTACGGAATCGCTCCGCCGGGCCAAGCCGAACAGGGCGGATTGATCACATTGACGCGTCGATCAGCGCCGGTGGTATGCCCGTTTTGTGGAAGTGCGAATACGAGATTGCAGAGTGAGTTCGGGTCGACGGCGTGCAAGGCGATTCACGTTTGCAACAATTGTCGGCAACCATTCGACGAGTTCAAGGCCATTTAAGAATACAGAATAACGGACGTTTTACGTGTGACGCCATACGCCAGGGCCGATAACACGTGACGCGTGAACGATGTCACGTTTTCAGAAACACCGTTTGTGCGATTGTTATTTTCGTGGTTCGTTCTGAAGGTGATAACCACAAGAACAAATGCAGTTCGAGGTCACGCGGCCGCGTGACCTCGTTTCATTGCAAATCTGAATTCTTTCTCGCGACGAGCTTCTCGCATGCCCATACCAACGCCCTCCAACAAACCACGACATCGTCAGTAGTTCACGCCGCCCTCCTGATCACGTGT
>JBDUAX010000424.1:0-4140 GCA_040004455.1 Gemmatimonadaceae bacterium | reverse complement strand
AAGTGGGCGTGGATCTCATGGTCATTCGCGTCGGTGCGCGCATCGAAGTGAGCCGGCTACCGTGACATCGACGGGGAATACGGAGTAGTTTATCGGAATAGAAGCCTGAGGCGCCCTCGGGAATTCCTCGGCCTCTCACGCCCAAAGCAGCAATGACTGCCATCGCGCAACGCAACAACGTTCATGTCACGGGTCGCGGCGCGACCACGATGATTTTTGCGCACGGTTTTGGCTGCGATCAGAACATGTTTCGCTTGATCGCGCCTCATTATGAAGATCGATATCGCGTTGTCTTGTTTGATCTGGTCGGCGCCGGCGGATCGGATCTGAGCGCGTACGATCCGAAAAAGTATGACATGTTGCAGGGTTATGCCGATGATGTGCTGGAGATCGTTCGCGAATTCTCAAACGGCCCCGCGATTTTTGTTGGGCACTCAGTGAGCGCGATGATTGGCATGTTGGCGAACGTAAAGGAACCGAGTCTGTTCGCGGCGCAAATCATGATTGGACCGTCGCCATGCTACATAAACGATGGCGAATATGTGGGCGGATTTCTGCTCAGCGATATCGAGTCGCTGCTTGAGACACTGGAAGGCAATTATCTCGGTTGGTCCAGCAACATGGCGCCCGCAATCATGGGTGCGCCCGATCAACCAGAACTCGGCGTTGAGCTGACCAACAGCTTCTGTCGCACCGACCCTCAAATTGCAAAGCAGTTCGCGCGGGTGACATTCCTTTCTGACAATCGCGCCGACGTCGCGCGCCTGACGGCGCCGACTTTGATACTGCAATGCTCAGATGATATCATCGCGCCCATGACGGTAGGCGAATACCTGCACAAGTCGCTGCCGCAGAGTACACTGACCATGATCGACAACGTCGGTCACTGTCCTCATCTCAGTTCGCCGTCGGCGATATCAAGTGCCATTGATGTCTTCCTGGCGAAGGAAGAGCTGTAATTTCTGAATCTGATGATCAGTTACCTTCGCCAGAGTCGATGCAGATTCTGGACAATGCCGCTTGCGGCCTTTTGCAGACGGACGCCGACGGAAAGATTCGTTGGGCCAACCGGCTTTTCTGTGCCTGGATCGGTCGTGATGCAACTGAACTGATTGGTCGCCGGAAAATTCAGGACCTTTTCACCGTTGGCGGTCGCATTTTTCACCAGACGCACTGGCAACCGCTCATGCAGATTCAGCAGTCTGTGTCAGAAGTAAAGTTTGATATTGTGCACGCGGACGGTCACTCAATTCCCGTCGTTGTTAATGGTATTCGTCGCGTGCAGGGAAATGTTGTCGTGCATGATCTCGCGATGTTCATTGCACGCGATCGCGATAAATATGAACGTGAGTTGGTGAGCACAGGCAAACGGCTTCAGGAACTCGTTGCGCGATCGGCGGTGCTTGAAGAAGCGTCACGCGACCGCGCGGCGTTTGCGGAGCAGATGGTTGGTATTGTCAGTCACGACTTGCGCAATCCACTCGCCACGGTCGAACTGTCTGCGATGGCAGTGTTAGGCAGCGACATTGACGTCGAACATCATGCGGCATTAACGCGCATCACACGCGCTACGGCGAGAGCGACGCGGCTCATTCACGCCTTGCTGGATTTTACGCAGGCCCGCATGGGAAAAGGACTGTCAATCACGCGCATCGGCATCGCACTGCACGCGGTCGTGGGAGAAAGCGTCGATGAACTGCAGCACGCATTTCCGGGTCGCGCGCTGCGACACATTACGGAGGGAAGCGGCCACTGCCAGGCTGATCCCGACCGGTTGACGCAATTGATAGGAAATCTTGTCACAAACGCGATCGCTTATGGCGAGCACGATACACCAGTGACGATTACATCGCGGATCACGAAGGACAAATGCATTGTCTCAGTACACAATTCTGGTCGAGTCATCGAAGCGGCGTTGGTCGCGGAGCTATTCCAACCGATGGCCCGCGGTGCCAATAGTTTCGACGGCGGTGGCAGTGTTGGCCTTGGTCTTTACATCGTTCGCGAAATTGCGAAAGCGCATGGAGGCGATGTAACGGTCTCGTCGACGAGTGTTGATGGCACATCGTTTATTGTGGAGTTTCCAAGTGCCACTTGAATTCATCACTCTCGTCTCTCTCCCAATCGTGCAGCGCGCCCTGTCTCGTGTGGGCGGCGCCATCCACCATTGCCGCACACCGACTGATAGCTGCGCGAGTTACACCCTCACTAAATGCTCCGTCTTCGCGCCCTTCACCGCACTCAATGAAATGCCCGCATCAAACGTCACAAGCCGACCCTCATTGCTGACGGCCAGTGCCAGCAGATAGACGTCGGTCAATTGTTTTGGGCCATGCACGCGAGTGGGATCGATAACAGTGCCGTCCAGCAAACTTTGACCGTCGGGCCAGAACTCATGGGCAGAATGGGCCGTCGCTGCGCGCAAGCGCTCGACGACCTCGGTGACTGATCGAGTATTTGGATAGCCGGAATGCGAAATGATTCGAATGCATCCGTTCTGCGTGATTGGGCAAGACGCCCACCCATCGTTGCCGTGCTCGGTGAACCAGGCCCACGCTGCCCGATGTGATGAGTGATCGGCGTCCAGCAACGCAATCAGCACGTTCACATCGAGCAACGAGCGCATCAGTACGCGTCTTCAGCGCGGAGTTTGTCGATCAGTTCATTGGTAATCACGTTGCCGCGAGCAGCGAACGGTTTGAATCCGTACACCGCGGCAGGTTCGCGCACGGCCAAGGGCTGGGGTGCGGTTAACGCCCAGCGCGCCAACTCCGAAATGACTTCCCCCGCGGTTTTGTTTTCACGACGGGCCTGTTCCTTGGCTGCCAGCAGAACGTCGGCGGCGATGTCTAGAGTTGTGCGCATGCATCAGATGTTACCGCATCAAGCATCTGATGTCAACGACGTACGTATGGTCGAATTTCTAACCTAGGATTTCTACATGTCCATGCGCGCCATCCAACCGGATTCGCTGCCCATCCTGGATAAGCCGGGTGGCGTTCTGCACTCCCACGACGGCCGGCAACCCGTACTCCCGCGCGATGACCGCTCCATGCGTCATGAGCCCGCCCACCTCCGTAACCAGCCCGCTGATCGCGACGAACAGGGGTGTCCAGCTTGGGTCGGTGTAGGCGGTAACAAGAATGTCGCCCGGTTCAAGATCGGCCTTGGCCATGTCCAGAATAACTCTGGCGCGGCCTTCGACAGTTCCGACCGAAACCGCCAAACCCACCAAAGTGCCCGTCGGCACGTCGTCGCGCTGATAGGCTCCATTCAGGCCTTCGCCCTCTGACGTAAGTACCCGGGGCGGCTTGAGAGCCTCAAACGATTTGAACGCAATCCTCCGTTTCTGTATGAGCTCGTCGTCGACCCTTTGCGTGCGCACGACTTCCCGAAGCTCCTGAATTCTGAGAAAGAAGATGTCTTCAGTCTCGCGAATAACCTCGGCCCGCACCAACCGTTCGGCCTCTTGCATCAAGGCCTGCTTGTAAACGAAGTAGCGGCTGACCATTCCGTACTTTGGATATTCGCGATATCCAATAAAGGTTCGCACCCGGTCGATCATACGTTTGGTTTCTTCACATTTACGCTCGCCGTCTGGCAGGGCTCGCAGGCGGTCCAACAGCTCCTGCTCCTTCGTCCGCGAATCCTCGAGCCCTTGGTCAAAGCGGCGTTTGGCTGCGCCAGGCTCGAAGTTCTTGGTGTTACTGAGAATCAGAGGCAACAGCATGCTGGGCCGTTCGCTCCAGCGCGGCCTCGTGATGTCGATCTCGCCGACGCCACGCATGCCGTATTTCTCAAGCCATGCCACGATGGCTGCTCGCGCCTCTCCCCCGCCCACGAGCTCGGGTAGCTCCGACAGAAAGTCGTCGTGTTCGGCCTGCTTGAGAAAATCCACCACATTCGAATGCGGGCGGATCACGTCGGCAACGTCCAGCAGCGCGAGCCCCATTTGAGACGTGACATTGTTCGGCACGGACTGCGCAAGCGAGTCGGCGACGTTCTTTTCTCCCAGCCAGTCGAGTAGATGATCGTTGAGCCACCAGGTGGCTTCAATCGCGGACATGAACACCCGGTGACTCTCCGGATCGAAGAGGATTCGCTTGAGTTCCCTGATGTCCTCAACGATGAAGTCGAGCA
>JBDUAX010000423.1:0-4147 GCA_040004455.1 Gemmatimonadaceae bacterium | reverse complement strand
TATCGCCACCCTGCGTTCGAGCGTTGAACTCTTTGCAGAAGGCCATGATGTTGATTCCCTGGGGGCCGAGAGCCGTACCCACGGGCGGCGCCGGGTTCGCCTTGCCTGCAGGAATCTGCAGTTTGACGAATCCAACGACTTTCTTTGCCATGCTACTTCCTGTTCGCAAGTTTCGCGTTGAGACAATCTCAATGCGGTCGTGCTACCACGATTCGTTTAACGCCCTGGTGGTGGAAGGCGGCCCAACAAGCCCGCTGATTGACTACTGACCTTACGCAAAGCGCATTACGCGCTCTGTTCGGCTAATAGCCCTTCAGCTGCAGATAATCCAACTCGACAGATGTGGGACGGCCAAACAAACTGACCGACACACGCACCTTGCCTTTGTCCGGCAATATTTCTTCAACCGTGCCATTGAAATCAGCAAACGGTCCTTCAGTTATCGAAACAGCCTGACCAACGAGGAATGGAATTTCTTCCTTCAGTGGCGCGTCATCGGCGGACTCCTGTGAGCCAAGCAGACGACGAACTTCGTCATCGCGCAGCGGCATGGGATCGCGATCTCTTCCAACGAACTTGATGACGCCCTGAATAGCGTTGACTTCATGCAGCGTGTCTTGCGACGCGACCATGTCGACCAACACGTATCCAGGAAAAATCTTGCGTTCGATGTTCACCTTTTTGCCGTTCCGGATTTCAACGACTTCCTGAACGGGCACGAGCGCCTGTCGAATCAACCGGTCTTCAGGAACTGCTGGATCGGTGTCGATTTTGCGCTGAATAAGGCGTTGCACCTTGTTCTCATGGCCAGACGTTGTCTGGATAGCGTACCAACGGTGCGTAAGCATCGAGTAAGTCACGTACTCAGCGACCGAACAACGTGGCTGGCAGCTTCACCAGCAGTGCGTTCAGGCCAATGTCGATGAGTGCGATAACTGCACCGATTACAAGCACGAAGATGATGATTTGAATGGTCGCTTGAATAAGCTGCGGCCGGTCGGGCCACGTGACCTTCTTCATCTCGGCGACAACGTCATGATAAAACGCGACGAGGCGCGTGCCTGCACTGGCGCGGGTTACCTCAACCGTCGCCATGATTACTTCGTTTCCTTATGCGTGTGATGCTTGTTGCAACGTGGGCAATATTTTTTCCACTCAACACGCTCCGGGTGCAACCGCTTGTTCTTCATGGTGAAGTAATTGCGGTTTTTGCACTCGGTGCAACCGAGGATAATCTTCTCGCGCGCCATGATTTACGACTCCGTGCAGTAGCGTTGGGCGATCAACTTTGATGTATGACAACTGTGTTTACGCGTACGATTACAATCGCGTTCACTTTTGTTTTTTACATCGTGAACAACTCGATCAGCCCCCGCGAACGCCACTTCGATAAATGGCCTGCGCTAAAGGGTGCCCCCAGATTGAGGGACACACGAGCGCGGCCAGCGGGGTAAGCCTCGAAACATAGTACTGCCCTGAAATGCACGCAAGTCGCGGTAATTGCAGGGGATGCAGAACTTTCACATATTGTTGAGTTCGCCATTTTTCGCTCAAAACCAGGCACCAATCGAATGTGATTTTTAGGCAGTAAGTCAAAAATACCCGCTTCATACTTCGCGCTCGTGCCGTCAGCAGTTCTGTCGATCCGCAATCTGCGGGCGGCAACACCCTGTTCGACGGAGACAACACATGCACCAAATGTTTAAAGCTCGACCCCGCTCCTGGTTCGCCGTCCTTGGCCTGATGGCCCTCGCCACCACGG
This sequence comes from Gemmatimonadaceae bacterium, assembly GCA_040004455.1. Classification (GTDB taxonomy): domain Bacteria; phylum Gemmatimonadota; class Gemmatimonadetes; order Gemmatimonadales; family Gemmatimonadaceae; genus Gemmatimonas. The sequence goes on along the minus strand of JBDUAX010000423.1, from coordinate 2,385 downwards.
CGTCGCCCGCCGCGGCGCAAAAAGAAAACGATGGAATTAACGACTTCCTACCCTCCTACCTTGGGCTCAAGAACAACGACCTCGACGTCGACAACGCCGAGGTTTTCTACAACGGTTCGCAGTTCCTGTTCACTGCAACCATGAGGGGCCCAATCAACACCACTCCAGGAGCATTCTATGTCTTTGGATTGAACAAGGGTGCCGGCACGGCGGGATTCGCGGCGATCGCGCCTGGCGTCCTCTTCGATCAGGTCATTGTCCTCAGGCAAACCGGAGCCTTTGTTGGCGCCACACAGATCAACAATTATTTCGCCATCAATGGCAACACGATTACCGGCGTAATTCCGCAGTCTTTTCTTCCGTCCACGGGTTTCTCCTTTGCGAACTACCAGTGGAATTTGTGGTCCAGGGACGCCGGGCAATCCGGTAACGCATCCATTGCCGATTTCGCGCCAGACAACATCGATAACAGGATGACCGTCGTCAGCTCCTTTGGCACCCTGGTTCCGGAGCCGAGTACCTATGCCCTGATGTTTGCTGGGTTGGTGATTGTCGGAGGGATGGCGCTGCGGCGGCGCCCCTTGGTCTGATCGGCGCTAAGCTCAGCTCCGAACGATTTGATCCCGGCTGACGGTGAGACAACCGCAAGCGAATTGCAGTTGCCTAGCTGGGCCAAGTATTTGGTGGTAATGAAAAGCACCGGAGCCAAAAGGCACCGGTGCTTTTGATTTTCGATTGAATGCCAGTCCGCAAATTCAAGGACACTTTCGGCATTGAACCGTGATCTCATCCTGACGAAGGATGTGCCCGTGCGCATATCTCGTTATGAACAAAAGACTTAATGATGCTGTGCGGAAATGGAAACAACCCGTTTGGCCCCCAATTTCGTTCAATTGCGCATTAACTGATGGAACCCTGCACTACCGCGGGCTTTCCAGAACTTTTGCTCTGGAGATTTCATGCATCGCATTCGAACCGCCATCGCGCTCTCCGCGCTAGGCGCAGCACTTTTGCCCACTATCGCCGCGGCGCAAGCGGTGAATTTTGACGAACTCCCAACCGTTTTCAACTCCTTTGTCCCCACGCCCTACAATGGATTCGCGTTTAACTACAGCGACAACCTGACTCTGGCCGGGCCTCTTCAGTACGCGAGCGCTTCGAAAAATGCAGGATTGGTTTGCCGTAGTGCGGACAATTGCGCGTACAACAATCACGGAAGTGCATCCATCGTGATTCGATCGTTGACCGACAATGTCGCCGACAAATTCACCTTCAGCGCGTGGTTGAGTGGCAAGGCCGGTTCAGGATTCAGCTCGGCTGGCGCGAGCGGCGTTCGCGTACGCGGTTTTTCGGGTGGCAGTCTTGTAGCCGACTTCTCACAAGATATTTCGCTGACCGGATCACCCTGGGTGCAGATCGATCTCACCTCTCGACTGTTCAACTTCTTGATGTTCACGCCGTTGGACGCGAACGGTGTGGCATTTCAGTACATCTCGACAGTCGACCAGCCGGGATCGTTGTTGCTGGATGATTTGAACTTCCAGAAAACCATAACGGTGACACCACCTACAACTACAACTCCTGAACCGAGTTCATTGGCGTTGATGGCCGCGGGACTCGCGTTAGCGGGTTTCGGCGCACGTCGTCGTACGCGTAGCGCCTAACTCACTTCGGCGCTTTTGATTTTGTGTGAAGCGGGTCCACGCGCTGGTGTGGGCCCGTTTTTATTGCGGGTGCGCTTCGGGCGAGCTCATTTTCACTGCGCGTGTGATTAATGCGGGCCCGCATTCAGTCGCGCACGATTAGTGCGCAGCTTTGCTCACCGGTCCGGCGTCAAGAGCGCGCTGCTGCACCACAAACGCGCGCGCCGACGCCTGCATCGCCGATGGCAACTGACTGATTTCACTTGTGACACCCGATTGGTTGTTCGCGCGGTCGTACGCATACGCGCGCAAAGCATGTAAATAATTCTTGAGCGCAGTCATGGTAATTCCGCTGGCGGTGTACGCCGCAAGCGCGTGGGTTAGCTGCGAGTCTGCCTCCGCCAATCGATTCTGCTTTGTGAGTACAAATCCATAATTCGCAGCAACCGTTACGATTGGAAACCCGCGCTTTACATCGCGCAGCGCTTTCTGGGCTTTGCGTAGAAGTGTGTCGCTTGTTGCCCAATCACGATCGTTGGAGGTTATTGCTGCGCGTGACTGGTAGATAGAAGCGCGCACGACCGATGCCACTTCAGGAATGGAATCAATAATCCGCACTGCAGCGGCGCTGGCAGATCGAGCCAAAGGCAGATTTCCCGTCGCCGCGGCCCAACCCGCCTGTTCCTGGAGAAACATCGCGTGCTCACGACTGTCGATGCCGAGTGTCGCGCGCACAGTCTGC
>JBDUAX010000422.1:0-4170 GCA_040004455.1 Gemmatimonadaceae bacterium | reverse complement strand
GCGCTTTTCGGACCCTTCACGTTGTGCATGTAAATCAAACCGTTCGGTCCAAATCCAACCAGCGTTCGACCCTTTGGTAGCTGTACGCGCTCAATAATCTCGCCTTGGCGATTTACCACGTCGTACAACAAGCCGTCCTTTGCCGACATTGAAGTACTCGGCAGAATCCAGACGTTTCCTTCGAGGTCCGATCGCACTTGTCCCGATCGGACAGCGGGATAGAAATCGGGAAGGTCCTTTGGTTCGACCGTGGTAAATATCATTTTGGGCACTTCGAACGGCATGTTGGCCACCGGTGCGGCATTAGGCGGTAGTTTCGCCACCCGGTCGGCCTCCGCCTTCTTCACCGAATCAATAATTGCTGTTTTTTCTTCAATTGAAATTCGTTTCCAGTCAAACGGCATTTTTGGTGATGATGTCAATTTGCCGTCTGCGGAAAGCCAATCGATGTGATAGTCCTGTCCGCGCACAATGGCGATTGTTCCGTCGGGCAACAGCGTCCATTCATCACTCTGCGGCAGCGGATTCACGGCACCGTAACCGATCGATCCATTTCGTGTTGTAACGCTCACACTCTTCTGCACAGGAATCTTGATCATGCCGATTGTGTCGACGCTGCGCTTGTCGAAATCCATGCGTAGTAGCGGCGCCGAATCAGGTTGATACCGAACGAAGGGTTTGCCGTACATCTCGGGAGGAGTCGGTGTGTAGATACTCTGCGGTGCATAACGCGCTGTGCGATAGATCATCCTTCCCTTCGAATCGAACCCTGCCGTCACGGAAGTGCCGTAGGCGATGTAACCCAAATCGGATGCGCGAGTAGGCGCCATGACGCGCACGATTTCTCCTTTCGGGTCGATAACGAGAAACGCTTGTGAGTCGTAGTCGATAAACAGCGAGGAGTCCGCAAGGTACGGAATAAGCCCGCCCGAACTTCCGCGCAAACCGTACGTGTTGGGCGAATTCGACGAAGTATCGGCAATGACTCTGTATTTTGCCAAAGTTGAATCGAACACAATGAGCTGTCGGCGTGTGGCGTCGTTGACTACAACATTGCCATTGGGCAATTGTCGTACTCCTGAAACCCCCAACAGCACGTTGGTGTCGGAGCTGACCATTTTCGACAGTACGCGAATTGGAATTTTCTCCTGTCCTGGATTTTCCTGTGCAGCCAGACTCAGCGCACTGACCGCAGACAGCAACAGCGCATTCGCAATTGATTTGATGATAGTCATGGTCATGATCTCAGAAGAAGTACGCAAATTCACCACCGGCCAAACCCTTCTGCACGAGCTGCAAGTAGCGCGGCTCAAGTACGCTCGCGATTTGCGGCGAGAGAACGCGCGTTTGTCCCTTCGTCAGCATGGCCTTGATGCCGGGTGCAACTTTAATCAGGTAGCCAATAGCGATTTCGCGCGCCGCGACAAACCGCGCCTGGGCCTCGGCGTGATCGTAATCCTTTGGGAGCGTGGCGAGGAATTTCGCGGCCGGAGTCCACAATGAATCAACGAGTTTTGTGTAGCGGCGACTCATCGTTGCGAGGCTGTCAGCCTGTTTGCGCGAAAGATGAAGCAACTCTCCTGTTTGCAGCATTCGCGCCATGGGATTTTGAAATAGCTGCAACGACATCTGTCGCACTTGCGGTTCAGGCATCTTGGCGCCAGCACGTGTTCGGCCGCGATCAAGCTGCAGTCGCAAGTTCTGCCAGTCGCGAGTGGGCGCGAAATCGACACCGACAATCATTGTCATCACAACTGGCGTGCGCGAAACGGTTTGCAACGCGCGTGTTGAGCCGAACCTCTGATTGACTTCGTATTGATAGCGATGATTGGCCACGTCGTAGCCGCGAACGTATAACAATGACTGGTCAACGTTGGGTGTTTGTCCCCAACCATGCAGCTTGTTCTCGCCATGCAGCAGCAGATCGGCCGCACCGGCCGGGTTGGTAAGAGTCAGGGAGAGTGACGTACGATTCGGCAATCGCACTTTCGCCGGATTGATCGTAATGCGCAAACTCGTGTTGCCGACCGTCCATGAAGTCACACAACTGTTGCGCTCGGCGAACTTCCCCAGTTGGCTTTGCAGGCAGTCCCGCGCGGAACCCGAGCCATTTTTTAGCAGATTCTGCATTGCTGCGGCAACCGCGGGGTCGCTCGCATTCGTCGGATCGAAAATGAACGCGCGATCGTTCGCTCGGCCATCTCCGTTTACGTCGCCAGCGATTGTCGGAGTGAACCGCGTGCCTGACGCTACGCGTGCACCCAAAGAGAACGTGACGGCGTTGGCCAACGCATAAACGAACCCGAGCGAGAGATCGTGCCGGGGACCCGATGCGGTGCCAGTTCTAATTTCAAATGGATCGCCTGCGGTGCTGCTGAAACCGCGATATTGCTGCGACACATTCAGGTACGCATACGACATGTTCCAGCGAAGCTTCGGAGCGTAGAAAAAGAATGGTTGCAACTGAACCTGAATCTGGCGGCTCTGCGAGTGAAGATCGGAACGCTGTTCTGAAACGGAATTGAAGAGCGGCGATTTACGGCTATCGCGCGTGGCGATGAGGCCGGATGTCGGATCGATGCTGGTTGATTGTACGTACACCGGTCGACCCAATTCTTCAGTCAAGCCAAACTGCTGAACCCCGTTGAAATTCAAGTCGAGCGCGTCGGGCTGATTGAAGTTGAACGCATAGTTGCCCGTGAGCGTGAGCGCGTACCGATTGTCGAGAATGTTTCCAGCCCAGCTGAAGTTCGTGCGCCAGGTTTTTTCCTGCGAATAGCGTTTGCTGAACAGTGTCACACTCGGCAACGAATTCGCGAACAGTGTGCCACCTGTTCCATCGGCACACTGGGTTGGAATGAGCGCATTATTGCCTTGAAGCACGTCCCAGTTTGCAGCTGGCGTTGCCGTACCCGTGCAGATGATTTGCTGCGACGATCCCGGGAGGCCGGTGTTCGCAATTGCTCCTGCCGCGAGTTCGGGGCCGCGGACGTTCTGAAATATTCCGCTGCCGCCGCGAATGACGGCCTTGGGTCCAAATGCAAATCCGTCCGCAATCGCAATCTGCGTTTGCTTTCCATAAAAATATGAAAAACCAAAGCGCGGGCTCACATAAATCTTGTTTGGCACATTGGTGTTTGGAATACCAAACGCATCTTTCACCGCACTGTTTTCATCGGGGCGGCTGAGAAAGCGGCTACCGTCAATACGGACTCCATACTGAATTTGCAAATTCTGAGACTTGCGCCACGCGTCGCCCAACGCGAGCGCGCCAACCAGCGCGGAGCCACTCTGATCAACGGAATTCAAAGAGCGAGCAAAGGAGGACGGATGTCCCGCTGACAAATCACCGAGCGATTGATAGGTGTAGCGCCCCAGTAGATTGAATGCGCGCTCCGACGATGATCTATCGGTGCGCAGCTCCGAAATGAGTTTTAACCGGTGTTTGTTGTTGGAAGAAAACCAGTTGAGGGTGTTCCGACCGCTGATTGATTGCGAACCGTTGGTGCTCGCATTCGAACCGCCTCCAAAACTCAGCAAACGTGGCGTCGCGCTTCCGTCGTCGAGAATGGACGTTACCAGCACGCTCCCACCTGGCAAATCGACGTACGGATTATTGCTGTTCGATGAGCCAGCCACTGCCAGCATTGACTCCGTGAGAATGCCGTCGCCGAAGAAATTCGTGTGTCGGAGTTGCATGCTGCCGTTTAGCGATTTGCTGGACGACAACGTGGCGGGTGTTTGCGTTGGCGAAAGCGAGAGCGGTCCGCTCAAATTGTAAGACCCGTTATATGCGAGGTTGAACGCGTGTCCGCTCGAGGATGATTTGGGAGCCCAATCGAGCCCTCCGAAAACGGAAGCCCTCGTTTTTGGTGAACTCGAGCCAATTCCGCTCGCACTGATTGGCACGTTCAGGCTGCCAAGAATTGAACGCAATCGCGTCACCGAATCTGCCGAAATACCGGCGCTCTGATAGATGATGGGTGTTGTCGATCCGAGTGTTGCGAGATTCTGCGAACGACGATCGAACTGAAACGAGAACGTGTAAAAATCCTTGTCCATTACTATGGGCCCGGACGCGCGACCGCCGAGTGAGATGGAGCTGTATTCGGACGCGCGACCGATACGGTCATTCCATTGCGCCTGCGGCGCGTTGAATTGTCCGCTACC
>JBDUAX010000064.1:0-14165 GCA_040004455.1 Gemmatimonadaceae bacterium | reverse complement strand
TGTGGATCGACATGGAAGATTCGAGCTATGTCGATCGCACGCTGGAGTTGTATGAGGGGCTCAAGCGCAAGCACGAACGGAGTGGTCTCGCAATTCAAGCGTATCTGCGTCGTACGCCGGCCGACATTCAGCGATTGCTGCCACTTAAACCGATTATTCGATTGGTGAAGGGTGCGTACGCGGAACCTGCGGCAGTCGCGTTTCCAGTGAAGGCCGACACGGACGCGGCGTTTTTCGAAATCAGCACGACCATGTTGAAGTCAGCGGCGACGGGCGGGTGTTTGCCAATTTTCGGAACGCATGACATGGGTCTCATCGGTCGGATTGTCGCGAAAGCAAAGGAACTCAATGTGAAGGATGGGCAATACGAGATTCACATGTTGTATGGTATTCGCGATGCGGAGCAGAACAAACTTGTTGCTGAAGGGCACACGGTGAAGACGCTCATCAGCTACGGAAGCTCGTGGTACAAGTGGTACATGCGTCGGCTCGCGGAGCGTCCGGCCAATGTGTGGTTTGTGGTGCGGTCGATGTTTCCGGCGTGATTGGAGCGGCCCGATAGATAAGCGAACTGCAACTGTGAAACGCGGATTTGGCGGATCACGCGGATTGCTCCTTTTGCGCGAACGACTCCCCAACGCCATTCTGACAGAACTCATTTCGATGAGTTCAATCGAAGCAGGACGGTCACGGCGAGCATCCGGGGCCTTTTTTGCTCTTTCAAGAAAAAGTGAATTTTACAGATGGCGAAAGCGCTAGTCGACTGCGCGGGACAATCCGCGTGATCCGCAAGATCCGCGTTTCGCTGTTGCAGTTCGTCTTTACATCTGTCGTTACGTAATCACCGTCGGCGCGTCGCGGCCGGTGCGTGATTTCATCTCTGCGAGGTCGAGCGCAGCAGCAACAAGATCCTTGAGGGCAACTTGCGCATCGAGGATTTGCCTAGTGACGTCGGCCTCAAACGACTCGATGTAGACTCGCAAAGTCGCGCCAGACGTACCGGTGCCCGACAACCGATAGATGATGCGGGCGCCATCTTCGAAAAGGACTCGCAAGCCTTGATTGCTACTTGTTGAGCCGTCGATCTGATCGTGATACGAAAAATCGTCTGCAGCCGAGACTTTGCGATTGGCCAACGTTGTCCCGACAAGCGACGACAGTTTCTCGCGAATGTGCGTCATCACTCCGTTCGCGGCATCGGTCGGAATTTCTTCATAGTCGTAACGCGTGTAATAATTGCGACCAAATTTCGCCCAATGCTTTTTGACAATTTCTTCAACTGACTGACCGCGCTTGGCGAGAACATTCAGCCAGAACAACACCGCCCACAATCCGTCTTTTTCGCGAACGTGATTGGAGCCGGTTCCAAAGCTCTCCTCGCCGCACAACGTGATCTTGCCCGCGTCCAACAAGTTGCCAAAAAATTTCCAGCCCGTTGGCGTTTCAAAGCACGGAAGGCTGAGCGCGTTCGCTACGCGATCGACAGCCGCGCTGGTTGGCATTGAACGCGCGACACCAGCCAATCCTTTTGCGTAGCCCGGAACGAGTGTTGCATTCGCTGCGAGCAGCGCGAGACTATCTGACGGCGTCACGAAGAAGTTGCGACCGAGAATCATATTGCGATCGCCATCGCCGTCGGAAGCAGCACCAAAATCTGGTGGCGTTGTGCCAAACATTTCTGTAACGAGATCGTGCGCGTACGTAAGGTTCGGATCGGGGTGACCACCGCCGAAATCGGGCAAAGGTGTTCCGTTAATTACTGTTCCTTTCGCGGCGCCAAGTTTTCGCTCGAGAATTTCCTGCGCGTACGGGCCGGTAATGGCGTGCATCGCATCAAATCGCATGCGAAAACCGTTCGCGAACATCATCCGAATGGCATTGAAGTCGAACAGCGACTCCATGAGTGTCGCGTACTCGGCAACGGGATCAATAATTTCAATACGCAGCGAATCGAATTGCTGCACACCAACCGTTGCGAGCGAAATTTTCTCTAGTTCTGCGCTCTTGTACGACGAAAGTGCGCCGGCACGATTTGCAACGGCGTTGGTGAATGATTCCGGGGCCGGACCACCGTTGCCGGTATTGTACTTGATGCCGAAATCGCCATTTTGACCGCCGGGATTGTGGCTGGCTGAAAGGATGATACCACCTGCGCCGTGTTGCCGAATGAGATGCGACGCGGCAGGCGTGGACAACAAACCATCTCGGCCCACCATAATGCGCGTAATTCCGTTGCCTGCAGCGACGCGCAGAATGATTTGAATAGCTTCTGTGTTGAAGAAGCGACCGTCTCCACCAACAATCAGCGTGTCATTCGGTTTGAGTGCCGCGACTTCGAAAATAGCCTGCACAAAATTCGCGAGATAGTTTGGCTGCTGAAAAACCGTGGTGCGTTTTCTCAGTCCCGATGTGCCCGGCTTTTGGTCGTTGAACGGCGACGATGACACGGTGTTGATTTTCAGCATGATTGGTCTCGTGTTACTGACGTTGCGGCAATGGGCAGGTGACACGGTGCATCGGTTCGTTCAACCCTTCGCTGTTCACCAGCAATGAGCGCGTTGCTCCAAACCATGTTACTCCTTCGCCGCGCACCTTTTCAACACCATCGATATTGCAGATGGCAGGTGCGATGGAAGTCACAACGCGCCCCGTGACGGAATCGGTTACGAACGTGTAAATCTGTAGGTAAGTTCGGATGGCCAGATACTGTGAGTCGAACGAGAGGGACGCGTCGGTAATTGTGCGATCTTCGGCACTGCCCGGAACGATTGGCAAACTATCCACCAATGTCGCAACAACCGTTTCGTGAGAGTTCCAGGCAGACGATGGCAGCGTAAAGACCAACGCGGAGCGCAAATCACCGCGGCTGTTCTTCAATTTGCGCTTCGTTATGAGATAAGTCGTGCCGTCGCCGCTCACGTACATCGCTTCAACGTCATGCGGCTGGTCGGGATACCGGAAAACGAGCGCTTCGGCGGCCAGTGTCTTCTGCGCGCTGTCATTGGTAACTGTTGGTTCCGGAACCTGATACATCACCACGTTGTCGCGATGCGCCTGATTGTCACCCGCATCGCCAATAAAAATGCACGAGAGACTCGCAGCTTTCGGACCAAGGCACTTTCCGTGTGACGAAGACTCCCAGTCGATGTCATCGGCGTTCGCGATTCGCCACGAACCGCGCACAGAGCCCGTTGAATCGAGCGCAAACAATATGGGTTCGTTACCGGAATCGTTGATTGTGAAAACGATGCCGGGCTGCGACGGCGTCATTGTTGCCGATGATGTCTCGAGTAAATCACTGCGCCCCTTGACCGGGATGCTGGTCACATTGGTTGGCAGAGCACCCAATGAATCGGGAGGGGTTGCGCTGCCTTCTCGATTTGCGGGTTTGCAGGAGGTCGCAATTCCAAGTGCTATCGCGCAACAGGCAACTGCGAATAGCGACATTCGGTTTGTTTTCATGCGACGTCGGCTTTGCCTGGCGTGCCGTTAATCATGCGCTCCAGGATTTTCCCAACGATGCGATTTGGCCGAACGAAAGATCGCGTCGATAACGCGCATGTTATTGATGGAATCGTCGAGTGAAACTGCCACGGAATTCTTGCCACGCACGGCCTCAGAAAACCGCTCGCCTTGTTCTGTGTACTGATTTATGGGTGCAAACGAAATCGTGCGTGCACCGCCACCGACCAGATCGCGACTGTCGTCGACAACAATCGTACTTTCGCGATCGGCCGGCGGATTGAACGGCACATTTACAGCGATGTGCCCTTTCGTGCCGAAAATTTGCATGCGCTGGTGGAGTCCGACCTGCCCACCGAACGTCACAGTCGCTTGCCCCGACGGAAATTTCAACAGCGCCGATCCCACGCGATCAACATGCATGTCCGGATCAAACTCCAATTGTCCAACTACTTCCGTCGGCTCTTCGTTGAACAACCAACGCGACATTGTGATCGGGTAGCAGCCAATATCCATGAGCGCGCCGCCACCCCAGTCAGGATTGCTTCGCACGTCGTTCGGATCGCGTCGAAAATAGCTGAAATGCCCGTTGATGATTCGCACGTCGCCGATTTCACCGCTGCGAACAATTTCACGAACTTTGAGCCACTGCGGATGCGTTCGCACCATGAACGCCTCCGCAATCTGAACACATTTGCGATCTCGAACCTCAACGAGCTGCATCGCCTCGGCCGCCGTCAGCGAGATTGGTTTTTCGCAGAGAACATGTTTTCCGTTTTCCGCAGCGCGCACGCTCCACGGAACGTGCAAATGGTTTGGCAGCGGATTGTAAATGGCTTCCACATGGGGATCCGCAATCAACTCCTCGTACGAGCCATACGCGCGCGGAATGCCGAGCGCATTCGCTGCTGATTGTGCTTTCTGCAAATCTCGTGAAGCGATTGCTACCATTTTGCAGAACGGGCTTTTCTGCATTGCGGGAATGACAGATTTTACGGCAATATTCGCAGTGCCAAGAATGCCCCACCGCACCGGTTCGTTGTTCGAATTCATGGCTGCACGATACAGGTGCGAAACGCCCGAATCCAGAGAGAAGAACAGAGCGGGTTGAAATACAAAGGGCCCGGCCGGTTGGCCGAGCCCAATGTCAGTCGCGCTGTCGTAGCGGTTTTAGCGCTTGTGTGGCGAAATGTCGTCATCATCGCCCGCGAGCTTCTGTTGCGCCTTCCCAAGCGCTTGCTGCGCCTTGCCCTTGATCTGTTCGCCTTTGGCCTTGACCTGCTCGCTCATGTCTCCCGTCAATTCCGCAGCGGCGCCGCGCACGCGGCCCTTTGCTTCCTCAACGGCACCCTTTGCGCGATTGGCCGTACCTTTGCTGTTCATGTCGTCCATAAGTCACCTCAAATTTTGGATAGTGCTCGAACCAGCACCAAGCACTACCCGCTCCGCAGCGAGGGGTTCAAAGAGTTTTTGCCATACGGTGACTTTTGCACCAGGGATTTTTCTCACATTCGAAACTGCGCGCTGCGCAAGCATCTACCACTGACTGGCAGATAGGTTCTCAATTTAGGTGTCTTGACATTAGGTGTTATAACACGCATCATTATTTCATGACCGGATCACTACAAGCCGAGCTTCATCAGCGAAAAGCATTTACCAGCCTGCATCAGGAGGCGCACTTGAACATTGTGCGCACTGAAGCAGCTCTGGGAGACGACTTCGAACAGATGCTCAAGCCGTACGGTATCAGTGGAACGCAATTCAACGTACTACGCATTCTCCGCGGTGCCGAGCCCGAAGGATTGTGTCGCAATGAACTGCGTGATCGGCTGGTCACGCGTATGCCGGACGTCACGCGCCTGCTCGATCGCATGGAAGATCTTGGTCTGATTGTTCGCACTCGAGATACCAGTGATCGTCGGCTCGTTTCAACCGGGATCACCAAACAAGGCAGGCGCTTGGTAGATGATCTGGACGAAGTCGTCCAGGCGGAACATCAACGCAGTTTGGGTCATCTGAACAAGAAGCAACTCGCAACGCTCATCGAATTGCTCACGTTGGTGCGGCGAACGAATCTGTAATGTCGCAACCGTGAAGCAGTTTCGGAGACTTTTCACAAATCAATGGCGGCGCGCCGTCATGTCATCTTAAAGGTCACACCATGTCAATGCTCTCCAATTCATCATCGCGTCAACTCAATGTGGCGCTACTCGTACTTCGCGTAGTTGCAGGCGCTACTCTCGCCGCGCACGGTTACCAAAAAGTTTTTGAATATGGTTTGTCCAGCGTTGCAGGCAGTTTTGGTCAGATGGGCGTTCCGATGGCAAATATCGTTGGTCCGGCAGTTGCCATGCTCGAACTCGTGGGTGGTGTTGCAATCGTATTTGGTTTATTGACGCGCTTGTTTTCCATCGCACTGGCCGCCGACATGCTTGGCGCCATTTTCCTTGTGCATCTAGCGAACGGATTCTTTGCCCCTAAGGGCATTGAACTCACACTGTTGCTCGCCGCCATGTTCGTCACGTTGTTGATCACTGGTGCGGGTACACTCTCTGTCGATTCTGCGCTCGACAAGAGTCTGAAAGCATCGCATGCCTAAAAACGCACTCTTCACAATTTCGCCGCCGGAGTATCAACTGCCCGCGTCGCTCGAACTTGGTCAAGTCAAACTTCAGGTTGGCGATCTCGCACGTTCAATTGCGTACTATGAGCGCGTGATTGGGCTCCGCGTCATCGAACGCAAAGCAGACAGCGCCCTGCTTGGTCCGCATGGCACGAGCGATGTGCTGGTGCAATTGCAGGAGAAAAAGGGCGTGCATGCAGTGCCACAACGCGGCCGACTTGGACTTTACCACTTCGCCATTCTTCTTCCGTCGCGAATCGCGCTCGCTTCATTCCTCGCGCATCTTTCTGAGCTCAACGAGTACGCAGGGATGGCCGATCATCTCGTGAGTGAAGCGTTGTATCTCACCGATCCAGATGGATTGGGAATCGAAGTGTACGCAGACCGTCCGCGCGACAGTTGGCGCATGGAAGGCGACGCGGTAGCAATGGCAACCGATCCGCTCAACGTCCGCGAATTGCTCGCGTTCGCGGTCGGAAATCCGTGGAAAGGAATGCCAGCCGGAACGCGCATTGGCCACGTGCATTTGTACGTTGGCAATTTGAGCGATTCAGAATCGTTTTATCATCACGGGTTGGGACTCGACAAAGTGGTGCTTCAATTTCCCGGCGCGTTGTTCATGTCGGCCGGTGGATATCACCATCACCTCGGCACCAACATATGGGCCGCGAAATCTCCGCCTGCCACTGATGACGATGCGCGGCTGCTGGAGTGGACCGTAATGCTGCCAACGAAGAGTGATGTTAGCAACGCTGGGAGTTCAATCGAGAAAGCGGGTTATGCAATTCGCCACGATGTTGATGACGTTGTCGCAACTGACACGTGGGGAACGAACGTGCGCATCGTGAGCAAGGCATAGAGCAATTCGGACTGTGCGTTGATTCATTGCAGAAATTGCCAGACACAAAAAAAACGAGGCCGCCAGCAATGGCGGCCTCGTTTTACATCGGTGAAGCCGTGTATCAGACGCGGCGACGACGACGGGCTGCGACGCCGAGCGCCAACAGGCCTGACATCATCAACACAACTGAAGACGGTTCCGGCGTAACGGTAGCACCGACACCAGCAACTTCGAACTGCAAGTCGTTGAAGTCGAGGATGCCCGTTCCAATAGCCTGACCGAACGTGTACGGGCGATCTTCAAACGCAAAGCCCCTCGTGTAACTACCTCCGCCAACGGCCAGGAGATTTGAAGCGGCGATCGACTGCGTATGCTGGAGACCGTCCGGAAGGTTAGCGGCGCGGATAGCGTTCTCAGAAGCAGTGTTGATTGCTGCGTCGGAGTTGTAGTACGTGCCCGGTGTTGACGTGTTGGTCAAGCGGAAAAATACTTCCGTGCCCGCTGCGACGAATCCGAGATTGCACTGATCACCAGTGACGTTTGCTGCGGCTTGGGCCGCAATCACGCCACCAATGCATGAAAAGCCACCCGGTTTGTTGGCAAACAGATCGGTGTATGATCCGTTGCTGAAAGCGCCGTTACCGACTTTGAAGCTCAACACGCTGCGGTCGCCGGCTTCTGAGAAGACGAACCGAACCGAAACGTTTCCGCCGGAAGCAATAAAATGCTGGGCGTGGGCGACAACTGCTGACGAAGCCAGAAGTGCACCGGTCATGATGGCGGAACTCGCTGCGCGACGTACTACTGATGCAACTGACACTGTGATTCCTTGAGCAAATGGGAGTGCGATACGCAACTCAATGGAATTCCGGTTGGTACGGGCGGGCACCGCTGCGAGTTCACTTCGCAGTCCGAACAATCCTATGACCTACGGGGTGAAGAATGCGCCAGTGGCTGTCGGGCGTCAAGCGTTACCTTCCCGATCCGGATATGGAAATGCAGCAATATTGTGTTAAGAAGTTCGCTCAATAGTGACCCATGCCCGTATCGGTTCCAGCAACACTTGACACGCGACACGGCAAAAAAAGAACGAGGCCGCCATTGCTGGCGGCCTCGTTTTACATCGGTGAAGCCGTGTATCAGACGCGACGACGACGACGGGCTGCGACGCCGAGCGCCAACAGACCTGACATCATCAACACTACTGAAGACGGTTCCGGCGTAGTGGTCGGGCGAACACCAGCGACTTCAAACTGAAGATCATTGAAGTCAAGGGTGCCTGTTCCAACTACCTGGCCAGCTGTGTACGGGCGATCTTCGAAACCAAAGCCCTGCGTGTACGTGCCACCACCAACTGCATTCAAGCCTGAACCCGGCAGTGACTGCGTGTGCTGGTTGCCGTCGGAGTTGGCGGCACGGATTAGAGCATCCGTAGCGTTGCCCGGGTCGGTCGAGTTGTAGTACGTTCCCGCGACTGTCGTGTTGGTCAGGCGGAAAAATACTTCCGTGCCCGCAGCGACAAAGCCGAGGTTACACTGGTCATTAGTGCCGTTCGTGCCGGCCTGCGGGGCAATGACGCCACCAAAGCAAGAGAAGCCTGGTGCCTTGTTGCCGAATACATCGGTATAAGCGCCGTTGTTGAACGCGCCGTTACCAATTTTAAACGCCAACACACTGCGATCGGCGGCTTCTGAGAACACGAAGCGAACCGAAACGTTTCCACCCGAAGCAATGAAATGCTGGGCGTGGGCGACAACTGCTGACGAAGCCAGTAGTGCGCCAGTCATGATGGCGGAACTCGCCACGCGACGTACTGCTGATGCGACTGACACTGTGATTCCTCCGAGCTAGAGTGCGACGAAACAACGCGAGGGAATTCCGGGTGGCACGGGCGGGCACCGCTGCGTGTTAGCTTCGCAGTCCGAACATTCCTATGACCTACGGGGAGAACTATGTGCATGTTGCGCTCGCGCGTCAAGCGTTACGTTCCCGGCCCTGTGGCGTCAATGCAACAGTTCGGTATTTGTCATTTTGCGCAATAGTCACGTCCACAAAGAAATAGCACTCGGTGATAATATTTTGCACCCTCCTGATTCGATGAACCGGAATTTTCCAGCAGCATGACGACTGCAGTGACTGCACAGGGATTGGCGTTGAAGCCAATTCAAAAATTTGCGCCGGGTTTGGCGCTGACCGCATTGATCTCTGTCACCGCCCTGGGCACTGCATCCCTTGAGAATCGCGTATTCGGTCACCCGATTATCGAGGGGCTGGTACTGGCAATTCTGCTGGGGATGATTTTACGGACTCTCTGGAAACCACCCGCTCAAGTCGAGGCGGGGGTTCGATTCGCCGCCAAAGACTTGCTGGAAGTGGCGGTCTGCCTTCTGGGCGTGTCGGTCGACCTTCCCATGCTGCTGGCCGCCGGGCCGGCGTTGGCGGCCGGCATTGTTCTATTGGTGATTCTGGGGCTGACCTTCAGCTACCTGCTTGGACGTCTCGCTGGGTTGCCCAGGAAGCTCGCGATTCTCGTTGCGTGCGGCAATTCCATTTGCGGCAATTCCGCCATTGCTGCGGTGGCCCCCGTGATTGGGGCGGACCCTGAGCAAGTCGCCTCTTCGGGGGCGTTTACGGCCATTCTGGGAGTGGCTGTAGTTCTTGGGCTCCCGTTATTGGTAAAGCCTCTCGGACTCTCTTTCTATCAATACGGTGTGTTGGCGGGCCTGACCGTTTACGCTGTGCCGCAAGTGTTAGCAGCGGCATTTCCTGTGAGCCTTTTATCGGGCCAGGTTGGCACGCTGGTAAAGTTGGTGCGCGTTTTGATGCTCGGGCCCGTCGTGTTGTTTTTCGCGCTTCGTGAGCGAGGCTCGGGGCACCGCGACGCATCGGCAAAGCCCAGAGATAAAAGTGTGAAAGCCGTTTCCTTTGGACTGACGAAATTTGTGCCCTGGTTCATCATCGGCTTTGTTGTGTTGGCCAGCCTGAGATCAGTGGGTGCCATTCCCGCGAGCTTCGTTGAACCGACCCGCGCGATTGCCGGCTGGTTGACTGTTGCAGCCATGGCGGCGCTTGGGCTTGAGTGTGACCTGCGTGCCATTGTCCGTGCAGGGGGTGCAATTGTCGTCACTGTTGTCGGTTCGCTGGCGATGCTTATTGTTTTGAGCCTTGCATTGATACATGGCCTGGGTATTCGATAACTCATTCAATACCTGAGGACACCTTTGCAAAGTGGTGGTGCAGTTGATTACCTGAATCGGGTAATACCGCTGCAAAGTGGTGGTGTAGTTGATTACCTGAATCGGGTAATACCGCGCCGCCTAATTCACTGGTAGATAAATTCATGGGACGCAACACTACTGCACTCACCGCGGGAACGATCGCTCCCGACTTCGCGCTGCGAGCGACTCCCGATCAACTCGTCGAGTTGAGTGAGTTTCGCGGCAATCCCGTTATTCTCGCGTTTTATCCGGCCGATTGGAGCCCGGTGTGCGGCGATCAGATGGCGCTGTACAACGAATTGCGATCGGAGTTTGCGGAGTTCAACGCGCACATGGTTGGAATATCGGTCGATGGCGTCTGGTGTCATCGTGCATTTGCCGAATCGCGCAAGCTGCATTTCACGCTGCTGGCTGACTTTGAGCCCAAAGGCGCGGTCGCGCGCCTGTACGGCGTGTACCGCGAGCGCGAAGGCACAACGGAACGTGCATTGTTCGTGATTGATGGTGAAGGCGTGATTCGATGGAGCTATGTGTCGCCGGTGGGAGTAAATCCCGGGGCCGACGGCATTCTGAAAGCTTTGGAACAACTCAAAGGGGGCGCGACATGAGTTCGCACGAGAGCATTTCACACGCTGGCACAGAGCACGCCGCGGCGACATTGGTTCCGGAAGTCGGAGCACACGATCATTCGCAGGGTTCCGCAACCGCGTCGGTGACGCTCGTTGAGTACGGAGACTATCAATGTCCGCATTGTCGTCGTGCATTTCCGCTCGTGCAGAAATTGCAAAAGCGTCTGGGTGATCGGTTGCGATTTGTGTTTCGGAATTTTCCGCTGAACGAAGCGCATCCGGAAGCGTTGCACGCGGCAGAAGCGGCGGAGAGTGTTGCGGTGCATTCGGGAGAAGAAGCGTTCTGGTCCATGCATGACGCGCTCTACACGCATCAGCAGGATTCAGAGTATGCGTTGGACGATGAGCACCTCATGAAATACGCGGCGGACATCGGTGCAGACCCAACGACAGTCGGAATGGATTTGGAAAAGGAAGTTCATCAAAAGCGTGTGAAGGCGGATTTCATGAGCGGTGTGCGCAGCGGCGTGAACGGAACGCCAACGTTCTTCATCAATGGTGTGCGCTTTGATGGGAATTGGAGCGACATCGACGAATTCGGGGCGGCGTTGTCATAGTTCACTTTCGATTGTAAAAAGCTCTCGACGCGATGATCGTGTCGAGGGCCTTTTATTTGTCAGCGCATTCAGGTTGGAGCTGGAACCGAGCTCTCCTTACAGTTTTTCACCAGCTGGTGCGGCAGGAATGCTTTGTTCGGCGTCTTCAGGATTCTGTGCGCGGAACAACAACGCGGCTGCAATCGCCCCGACAAACGGACCGGCCAGGTAAATCCAGCTTTGTGCGAATGAACCGCCCGCAACCATCATGTTAACGATTGCCGGACCAATGCCGACGGCCGGATTAAACGCACCCCCTGAAATACCACCGCCGGCAAATGCACCGGTAAGAACAGTAAAGCCAATGGCGAGTCCGTAAAATGAGTTGCCGGTGGTTTGGCGCGACGTGGCGACGTTCAGCACCACCAGGGCGAGCGCAAAGGTGAAAAGCACTTCGATGAGCAGCGCTTGCACGATTGATGACGATGCGCCCGGAGCCGGTGCGAAAGATTTTCCGGTGAGAAAGTACGACGTGTACGCGGCAACGATGGCGCCAAGTAATTGGAAAATCATGTATGGTGCAACGTGTTTCGTTTCAAGTTTACCGCGCATCCAGACGGCGAGCGTGACGGCCGGGTTGTAGTGGGCGCCTGAAATGTGACCACCCATGTACACCATCACCATGAGTGCAGACCCGATTGCGACCGGCGCCAACGCGGTTCCCGAGGCTACTACCAGTCCGATGGTGAGCACGAGAAAGAACGTGCCGACGAACTCTGTGATGTAGGTAATGCGCATGATCGATGGGGGAGGAAGGAATGAACGGTGAAAAGCGAACCGCTAAATCGAAATGCGAATGCGGGAACCGGCGTAGTGAACTCGCCAACTGGCAGTCGTGATTGCTCTTGGCGAAAGCTCGCGGGTTGTGGGAAGGAATTTGCGGGTAAACAGACGCTGATGAAATTTCATGCGGACATACTAGCCTCGTTGCACGATTGGCGACACCATTTTCTGCGCGCCTCCGCTTCCGTCCTTGCGCGACTGACAAACCGGGTGGAGCTTCACCGGACTTTGGCCAGTGCGTCTTCTTCCTTCGGGTTCCTGTGAAAAACATTCGTTCATTCGCAATCACTGCGGTTGTCGCCGTCGCGGTCGCAATTGCGCCGACTACGCTGGTCGCACAAAAACCTGTTCCGGACCTCGACGCTATCGTCAGGAAAGTCTTTGCCGATCAACATGTCGTGGGCGCGTCGGTGCTCGTAATGCAGCATGACAAGGTGTTGCTGCATAAAGGGTACGGCGTGGCAGACCTGGCGCTGGATGTGCCAAGCAAGGATGAAACTGTTTATCACATTGTGGGGCCGATGTTGCCGTTTACTGGCGTGGCTGTGATGCAATTGGTGGAGAATGGGAGGGTCGGGCTCGATGATGATTTGTCAAAGTATGTTCCGGAGTTTCCGTTGCAGGGGCATCACGTCACGATCAAACAACTGCTCAATCACACGTCGGGAATTGTCGATTACCACTACCTCGGCGATCCCATTGAAGCGACGAGCCGCATGCCGAAGGCGCTTGACGAAGTGATGGCGTTGTATGCGGGCAAGAAATGGACGAATGATCCCGGTGTAAAATGGGATTGGTCCATTTCCGGATTTCAGCTGCTCGTGACTGTCGTTGAACGCGTATCGCAACAACGATTTGCCGACTACGTGCAGAAGAACATTTTCGAACCGGCAATGTTGGAACACACGTCATACTGCGACGATTTTACCATGACAAAGGGATTGTCGCATGCGTATCGCCGCTTTGAATCAGGATACGTTGACGCTCATGAGAACGACATGGCTTACAACGTCGATTTGCGCTTCTGCAGTTCCGTGAGTGACCTCAATAAACTCTGGAGTGCGTTGCGCAGTGGAAAACTTGTGAAGCCCGCGACCTTCGCGCAAATGCAAAAGGCGGAAGGCGCAGCGCTTCACATGAGCCCGACCGACACGAAGGCGCAATACGGACTTGCGATGTCAATAAACAGCGAAGACGAACATCGTCGCATTGGGCAGCATGGATCATTGTATGGCTACAGCGGCAGCCTGTACGATTTTCCGGAAGACGGTTTGACAATTACGGTGTTGAGCAACACCGAAGGGCAGAACGCGTACGCGATTTCAAGAGCGCTGGCTCGCGAAATTCTTGGGCTTTCGCCATTGCCAGGTGGCGGCGGTGGCGGTGCCGGAAATACAAAAGCGCTGGACGATGTCGCGCTGAGTGCTGCCGACAAAGCGGGGTTGGATGGCACGTATTTTTTGAAGGCGCAGCGAATTGGCGCCGACTTGCACGATTCCTATCAGCAGTTTGTTCGCACGTATCGCGTATTTGATGAGAACGGCCGGCTCATGATTCAAGTGCTCGGCGAAGGACCGGAACGTTTGTTCAAGCAAGCCGACGGAAGCTTTGCGCGTCGTTCTGCGCCGCGCACAAAAATCTCCTTCGTGATGGAAGGTGGCAAAGCGACGACGATGAAAATTGAATCGGCAAGTTTGCCGTTGGCGGGTGCGCGAGTTGGTAAGGGGGATCCCGCAACGTTTCATCTCGCACGATAGAAAGCCGCGTTCAGTTCAGCGCGACAGGAAATCTGCCGGTAAGGCGTCGCGCGCGCGAACGCCGGCAGAAAAATCACCCAACAGATGCACAATGCTGTTGGAGTAATACGAGATGAGCGGGCGGCCGCGTGGAAGAATGAGATAGCCGTCGCCCGCGCGTGCAATCATGCGACGCAGTCGCAACATGCGATACGCACGATCAAACGTCTCGGCGATATCGCGATCGGCGCGAAGAACACGACCGTTTAGCTCCAAC
>JBDUAX010000063.1:0-14190 GCA_040004455.1 Gemmatimonadaceae bacterium | reverse complement strand
GCTGGCGCCGCCGGCTGGCGGCGGGCCGCAGTCAACCCCATCTGCATCGTGATTCACGCGCAGTTCCGCGACGTTCCCGACGTGAGGCCGACCTATAGCGGTTCATCGACGCAAGAACGCCAGGACTGGGGGAAAGTTGTAGAGCGAGTACAAGGGGATACGCCGCGGGGAGTAGTGCGGCTGCGCTGGTGGGCTTGTTCTGAGTATGTCGCAACGATTCCGCCCAGTCCGTGCTTGTACCTATCACCTGTCTTGAACTGCTTGCAACAATATTTCCCAATACGCGACGTCAATCCACCGTCCGAACTTGAAGCCAACTTCTTTAAAGTGCGCCACTTTGCTCATGCCGAATTTTTCGTGTAGCGCAACACTCGCGTCGTTGGGTAGTGCGATACCACCGATAGCAGCGTGGACACCACTCTCGCGAAGCTCGCGCAACAGTTGGGCGTAGAGTGCTGCGCCTATGCCCTGACCGATGCG
Source organism: Gemmatimonadaceae bacterium (assembly GCA_040004455.1). Taxonomy (GTDB): domain Bacteria; phylum Gemmatimonadota; class Gemmatimonadetes; order Gemmatimonadales; family Gemmatimonadaceae; genus Gemmatimonas. The sequence continues at coordinate 13,710 of JBDUAX010000063.1, read as the reverse complement.
GTCGGGTTTGACATACACAGTGCATTCGGCGGAGAAGCGGTACGCCGCGCGAGGCTTCCATTTTGTGGCGAAGGTGTAGCCCACCACTTGAGCGTCAACAAGGGCCACCAGCGCGGGCAGGGAATCAGTTTGTGCGTTCGCAATAAGCGCCGCCATTTCGCTTGTGTCGAGTGCAGTCTCCCTGAACGTCGCAATTGAGGTTACAATGTAGTGATTGTAGATGGCGGCAATCGCGCTGCAATCGTTTGGCTCAATACTGCGAATGTTCATTGCGTCACCCTAAAAAATTTGGGAGCGCGATACAATGCCGCGCTCCACGCGAGCCACGCTAAACGCTTTCATCCTCACCCCGATCACGCCGCGGCAACCGCATGTTCTGCACGCGTTCCGCAAGCGACCCTTTTCGAATGCGCACATCATCAATATCCAACTCGCCAATTGTTCCACCAAGTGGCACGTACAATCCCGCCGATTTCGAGAATCCCAGTTTCTGACTCGCATACACACTGCGATGTCCAACGATGAGAAATGCAGTTGCGGCAGCCAACGCAGCGTACACGCCTTCATGCGGAGGCAGCACTTCAATGGCCATCACTGCTGCGGCCAACGGTGTGTTGGCTGCGGCCGCAAGCACAGACACAAAACCAAACGCCGCGAGCAGACTTGGTGGCATACCAAACAATGGAGCGAGCGCCGCGCCACTGGTTGCGCCAATAAAAAATATGGGCGTGAGAATACCGCCGCTTCCACCGGTTTCGAGCGTGACAGTGGTTGCGACAATTTTGATCAGAAAAACGGCGATGGAAACTTTGAGTCCGCCGGACAACACCTGATTGATGGTGTCGGTGCCGAGTCCTGCATATCGATCACCCGCAATTGCAAATAGCGCGACAAGTATGCATCCGCCAATTGCAGCGAGAACATACGGATGCACTTCGAAACGCTTGATGAAGCGATCGGTAGCGCGCATGGACTCAATCAACAACAGCGCAACGAGGCCAAACAGCGCGCCAGATGCGAGCGTTGTCAAAATGATTCGCACTTGTCCCGCATTTCCAAACGCATCATGCAAAACTGGAAAGGGCGGTTGCACGCCGCAGGCAAGATGACCAACGATTCCGGCAACCATTGCGGGAAAAATGACAGTGTAATCGATGCGGCCCAGGTACAGCACTTCGATTCCAAACAGTGCACCGCTTACTGGCGTGCCAAATACCGCGGCGAAGCCGGCGCTGATTCCACAGATAACCAATCGCCGGCGATCCGCATCTTTGAGACGCAGTAAATCGGCGAAGAGACTGGTTAACGACGCACCAATTTGCGCAGCCGGTCCTTCCTTGCCCACTGATCCGCCGAAGGCGAGCGTTATGACCGTTGCGATGAGTTTGATTGGCGCAATTTTCCAATTGATGCGTCCGGAATCGCGATGAACGGCTGCAATAACGGCTTCAGTTCCGTGCCCGCGCGCATCGGGCGCGAACGAGCGAATGAGCAGAACGCACAGGGGCAATGCGAGTGGCAGCAACCAGAACGGCGAAAATGCATCGCGCGTGATTGCATGCACGACGATTGCGGAATGCGCTATGGCCCAGAGAAACCCGCGGGTGCCATAGCCAACACAAAAACCGGCACCGGCGCCCAAAAAGGCCCACTTGGTGGTGCTGACCAGCAGTGCGGTGTGCTCGGAGTACCACTGACGTTCGTCAGCGAGCCTCGGTATGTCGTGTTCTGATGTTATGTTCTGCACCAACTTCCTCGCTGGTTGATTACGATCCATGCATCATAACGCCATGAAAGTCCGTCCCGGATGCCGGATTGAGAAAGACGTGAGCCAATCCGCCTTCTTGTGACAGCGTTAGTTGCCAGCATTGCTGCGCTCTTCGTCGGGCTGCTGTTTTCTCTGGCGCCGTTTGCTCGCAAAGAGAGGTGGCGTGCTACCGTTACCCCGCTCGCTTCGATAATCGGTTCTGGCTTCTTAATTTGCGGACCGATTCTGGCACGACAATTCGGGTCGGGGGCGATTGCTGCAATGGCGATTTTGCTCGTCCTGGCCTACGTGGTGGGGTGGGTTGTACGGTTCAATATCATCCACGTGGAAAATCACGCGAAGACGCTCGCGTTTCACGAGCCATTTGCGTGGGCCATGCGCGTAACGCAGGCCACGCTTTCCGTCGCCTACGCCGTTTCGGTCGCGTACTACCTGAAATTGCTTGCCGAATTTGTTCTCAGGCCCATTGGGGTTGCGGCGGCTTCTCAAGCGCTCATATCGAATGTGCTGGTCACGGCGATAATTGTTGCGCTGACAGCACTCACATTCTCGGGCAGTATTCGGAAAATTGAGCACGCGGCGCACGCGACGGTTTCGATCAAGCTGGCTCTCATCGCGGGCCTGCTCGCCGGACTCGGCTGGTGGTGGGGCGCGCACGCGTCAGGTTCGACGCCGTTACCGGCGGCGCAATTTTCATGGCACAGTGTTCCAGTGTTGTTGGGACTGTTGATCACCGTTCAGGGCTTCGAGACTTCTCGATATCTGGGTGACACTTACGATCAGCATACGCGTGTTCAAACCATGCGCCAGGCACAGTGGCTTTCCTCGGCCATTTATCTCTCGTTCCTTCTGCTACTTACTCCGCTCCTCGATCGTGCTCAAAGCGTTGAAGGTGTTGCTGGCATTCTCGACTTGATGAAGTTCGTTGCTCCACTGTTGGGGGTGTTTGTACTGGGCGCAGCATTCATGAGTCAATTGAGCGCCGCAATTGCCGACTCAATTGGTGCGGGCGGATTGATGGTGGAGGTTTCGCGGCGACGTCTGACCATTCGCACCGCATTCATCGCGTCAAGCTTATTGTCAATCGCCGTAGTGTGGCTGACCGATCCATTTCAGGTTATTGCCCTGTCATCGCGCGCGTTCGCGGCGTTTTACGCGCAGCAATGCGCGCTGGCCCTGTGGGTATCGGTGCGCACGAATGCAGGGGGTCGCGTGAAGCAATTTGGGTTCGTAACCATTGGGTTGTTGTGTTTGATTGCGACGGTGATGGGCGCACCCGCCGAGTCATAAGCCGTGATTGCACGTTCACGTCGTTCAAGGAGTGTTTAAAAGATGGCTCACACAACACAATCGCTGACGCCGTTTGATGCCGCAGCCATTCTGATTGTGCTGGCTGCCTCACTGGGTTACATCAACCACCGATTTCTTAAACTACCGTCGTCGGTTGGCTTGACGATAATGGGCGCGATTTCATCCTTGATCGTCATCGCGTTGGATCGCATGATGCCATCAAGTGGACTTTCGCAAATGGTTGTGCGTTTTCTGGCGTCAATTGATTTTCAGACGACGTTGATGGACGGCATGCTGTCCTTTTTGTTATTCGCTGGCGCATTGCATGTTGATTGGGCCGAAATGCGACGCGGGCGATTGCCAATTCTGGTACTGAGCACCGTCGGTGTGCTGCTATCCACCGCGATCGTTGGCGGAGGATTCTGGTGGTTAAGCTCTCTGTTCGGCGTGTCGGTGCCGCTTTCCTGGTGCCTGGTGTTTGGTGCGCTCATCAGCCCTACTGATCCCGTCGCGGTCATGGCCGTGTTGCAACGTGCCGCTGTTCCTCCCACGCTGCGTGCAGTTGTTGCGGGCGAAAGTCTGTTTAACGATGGCGTGGGCGTTGTGGTGTTCAGTATCCTGCTTGCTTCGGCGCTGGGAGCGCAGTCGTTTTCGGTTGGAAGAGCGTCAGTTGTTTTCATTCAGGAAGCCGGCGGCGGCGCGTTGTTGGGACTGGTTGTCGGTTGGATTGCATTCCGTGCGATGCGCAGCATCGACGAGTATAGTGTCGAAGTTCTGATCACTTTGGCCGTGGTGATGGGTGGTTACAGTCTTGCGCACTGGATTCACGTCAGCGGCCCGGTTGCGATGGCGGTCGCGGGGCTGATTATCGGTAACCATGGCATGGCATTCGCGATGAGTGATGTCACGCGAGACTACCTTGTCAAATTCTGGGTGGTCATTGATGAGATTTTGAACGCGGTGCTCTTCTTGCTGATCGGTCTTGAAGTCATAGCCATCGCACCCAGCGGGCGCATTCTTGTTATTGGCGCCTTGTGCGTACTGCTCGTGCTGATTGCGCGATTTGTTTCTGTGGTGGTGCCGCTCGCCGCGATGCGCCCGTTCTTCTCGCTGGGTAGTCTCGGCACACCGACACTGGTGTGGGGTGGGTTGCGTGGAGGAATTTCGATTGCGCTCGCGCTCGCGTTGCCCGAGAGCGCTGTGCGTACAACGATTCTCTCTGCGACGTACGCCGTAGTGATGTTCGCGGTAATAGTGCAGGGAGGCACTGTTGGGCTCTTGATAAAACGATTGACGAACACTCCGAGCGATTCGCTCACGCCAGCGGGCGGTGCTCATGCCAAACACTGAGGATCCCTTGTACACCAGGTTACTGGCGCGCACTCATCATTGGCGGTTGCTGTTCGCACACCTGGTGGCGCTGCCGGACCTCTCGGATGAAGAATCGGCTGCACTTCGCAAATCAGTGCGAGAGGAAGGGGCGCTTAACAGCGGCTACATCCTTATGTCTGCGCTATCGGCGGGGATAGCGACACTCGGCTTATTGCAATCATCAGTTGCGGTCGTGATCGGTGCGATGTTGGTGTCGCCGCTCATGAGTCCCATCGCGGCGCTTGGATTTGGTTTTGCGTCGCTGGACGGACATCGCATTCGCGATGCGGTGCGCGTGGTGATCATTGGTGCCGTAATTGGAGTGGTGACAGGCATGGTGATCACGTGGATCAGCCCAATTCGGAATCCGACATCAGAAATTATTGGACGCACACAACCAACGTTGTTGGATTTGGCGATCGCGTTGTTGTCGGGCGTCGCCGGCGGTTATGCAACGGTGCGGCAGAAGGGTGGAACGGCGATTGGTGTGGCAATTGCAACGGCGTTGATGCCGCCCCTTGCGACCGTGGGATACAGCATCGGTGTTGCGAATTGGGAATTCGCTGGCGGTGCGTTGCTGTTGTTTCTCACGAACCTTGCCGCAATCGCATTTTCATTTGCAGTCATTGCGCGGCTGAGTGGTGTCGCCAGGCCTCTGTCACGAGTGGAGATCACTCCTGGCTATGTGGCCGCCGGTATAGCGGTGTTCGCTGCGCTCGCAACACCGCTCGGCTTGACCCTTTTGCGGGTTGCAAAGGAAGCGCGCGTGCGTTCGGCGGTCCGTTCGGTGTTGACTGCTGAACTTCATGTCTCGACTGGAAAGATTACGCAACTGGAGGTGAAATGGCCGTTACGAGGAAACCTGTTAGTCGACGCGGTTGTGATCGACCCCGCATTTCTTCCAAATGCACAACAAATGGTTGAGAGTCGTCTCATTGACGATTTTGGGGTGCATCCCATCGTCAATGTTCAGCAGATTGTTGCGTCGGATAACGGCGACCAAACGCGTGCGTTAATCGACGCTGCAATGGAGCGGAACGCATCGGGCATTGCGAAAGACGCTCCACCGTTTGATCAGATTCGGAGCAAAGTGGGATTGCCGGTTCAGTCGATCTGGGTTGATCGATCAACGCGAATCGTGCATGTCGTACCGGCCGATGCGCCCAACTGGTCGCTGGAGGATTATTGGATTACCGAGTTGTCGGCGAGTGCCGGAACAGGTGATTGGCATGTGCGCATTACTCCTCCAACTGGACGTGCATTGTCAGTGCCGTTCCCGCGCGCGACGGCGACTGCTGATTCCGTAACACAACGGGCCATGAGTCTCGCGATCTGGGCTCTCCAACGCTGGGGGGTGGCGGAGGTGGTACTCGAAACCACGGAGCACAAGCCCGATTCGGTTGCGAGTGCGATAGATAGACGCCGGATGGAAACGATCGTGTCATGGTTGTCATCCGCCAAAGTGCGCGCATCGTCTACTGCAACGACTGCGCGGGGCGTGCCCGAAAACGAAGTGCGCATAAACGTTTTTTCGCGGAGCCCATCTGAAGTCAGAGCTCGGGTCACAACCCGGCTTCCCCCTCAATAGCCCATCATGCCCTGCGGTGAGTTGTATGGAATGGCCTGCTCACCGACTTTATCCAGCTTGCCGTTACCGTTAATCCTGTAAGAGATGAGCTTCGACGCGTTTGGATAAATTTGGTAGAAATATTTTCCGTCAGGGCTCGTCCAGCTATTTGCGATTAGACGGAAAAACAAACCACGGCGCATGATCTGTGCTGCAGTTGTTGATCGCATCCTCGTATGCGGCTCGAACCGTTCGGACCAAACGGCCTTCGGAACGAAATCGGGTACGCGATGCGCCGATTTCTTGTTTTCTTCGTCGTCAGCAAATGATGGATCGATATCCTTGAGCTGAATGCGCTGCCCCGGCGATACCAGAAATTGCTTTCGATAGTTCATGGAATTGCCCCCGCCGCTTGTTTACCTGCGTTTGACAACGCATCAAAACCAGAGATCACGTCGAATAGTTCTTCATCAATGCTGCTCTGACGCAATTGGTGAAAGGTGCCATGGAGCGTTACGAGCAGATCGTCAATGTTCTTGTCGGCACGCTGCATGGAGGCGAGCCGACTCGCATTTTCGCTCGCTAACGACTCGGTGCACGCGCGAAAGAGGGAGACGAACAGATATTCACTGATAAGTGCGCGCAACGTCGCATCGTCGGTCCCGAGAATTTGCGGCGGATTCCTCGTTGGCCATGAGAGATTCGCCAACTTGCTGCGCCAACTTTCGTCCAAGGGTAGCAACCGCTGACGTGACGGTTCGTAGCTTGCATCGGACGTAGGACGGTTGTGAAAGAGATGCAGTTCAGTAACTCCATGTTCGCGCTGCTGCTTCTCGTGTTCAATCAGCATCTCACTGATGAGCGGCGGAATACCTTGCACGGAATTCGGAACGGCAAACAACCCGAACGGCGTTATCCCCGCGTCGCGCAGACTCGCCTGTACGCGTTCGCCAACCGCCCAGACTTTCGATGTCTCACTCAAACCCTTCAACTTCTTCACGGCATACTCGGTAACGACCTCATTGAATTGGCCTACCAATCCCTGATCGGAGCCGAACACAATGGCGTGGATCGTTCGTTCGGATGTGGGAGGTATCACTTTTGCCTTGCCGGCCGAGCGAATGCAGACGCTCAACCCGAACTCCACGGTGCGGTAGTATTCGCCTAACGCCTGCACTGATTTTTCGTATTGCCTGATGTTCGACGCCGCGAGCGCTTTCATAGTGCGGACAACGGATTGCAAATCGCCGGCGCTCTCGATTTTTCGGCGCAGACTTTCAGCGGTATTGCTCACGACGCCTTCTCGCTTGCCACGTCTGGTTTTGGATGAAATGGATTGAGCGATTGCTGCGCAATGAGTCTAAGCGCTTTTCGATCGTCGTCGCTCAGCTTGTCGGCAGTGATCAACCGTTTCACGAGATCGTCCGGCATTGTTCTCGCACCCTCTCCCAGTGCCTTCTGCGCATCAATCATTCGGTCGAGTAAAACGTCATCAAGTAGCCCCGCGCTCAATGCGAGCAGCACGAGAATTTGTTCAGGAACCGATACCGGTGCAAATTCGGGCTGTTCGAGACACGCGCGAATGCGTCGCCCGTGTTCGATGATCTTCCGCGCTTCGTCGTCGAGACGCGTACCAAAGCGAGAGAATGTTTCACGCTCTTCAAATTGCGCGTAGGCGAGTTTAAGATCGCCCGCCACCGCACGATACGCGGCCAATTGTGCCTTTGCGCCAACGCGAGAAACTGATCTACCAACATCTACTGCCGGCAATATGCCCAATTCAAACAATGATGGCGACAGGTAGACCTGCCCATCGGTAATGGAGATAAGATTCGTTGGAATGTAGGCCGAAATGTTCTGTGCTTCGGTTTCAATAATTGGCAACGCGGTGAGCGAGCCGCCACCGAGTTCCTTGCGCAAGTGCGTGGCGCGCTCAAGCAGGCGAGAGTGAATGTAGAAAATGTCGCCGGGAAACGCCTCGCGCCCCGGTGGACGCCGCAGCAACAGCGATAGTTCGCGATACGCGCGCGCGTGATGCGTCAGATCATCATACACAATCAGGACGTCGCGACCGCTCTCCATGAAATACTCGGCAATGCTCGTCGCGGCGTACGGCGCGATGTACGCGAATCCTGGCGGATCGTTTCCTTCAGCGACCACTACCACTGTGTACTCCATCGCGCCCTTTTCGCGCAGGCCAGCAATGACTTTCGCCACTGCAGATGCGCGCTGGCCAATGGCGCAGTACACGCAAATGACGTTTCGGCCGCGTTGATTGAGTATTGTGTCGATAGCGATGGCACTTTTTCCAGTACCGCGATCGCCAACTATCAACTCGCGCTGACCGCGACCAATCGGAATAAGCGCATCAACCACTTTTAGCCCGGTCTGAAGTGGCACGGTGACCGGCGCGCGATCCATGATGGCCGGAGACGGACGTTCAATGGGCAGGCGCGCTTTCGTGAAAATCGCACCATTTCCGTCGAGCGTTCGGCCCAGCGGATCGATGACGCGCCCAAGCAAAGCATCGCCAACGGCGACGTCCATTACGCGACCGGTTCGAGCAACCTCGTCCCCCGCGCGCAATTCCGAATACTCACCAAGCAACACAACGCCGACTTCTTTTTCGTCAACATTGAATGCGATACCAAAGAGACCGCCGGGAAATTTGAGCAGTTCGTCGAACCCGACATTCGGCAGGCCCGCAACGAGTGCGACTCCCGTGGAGACGCTGATGATCGTGCCGACTTCGTTGAGCCCGAGTGACGGCGAGAATGCCCGCAGCGCTTGATCGATATCCGCAAACGCGGCATCAAACGCACTTTGCAAACTCGCCGCCACCTCGCTCATGCAGGAACCGCCGCGACCACTGAATTATCCGCTGGTTTGTCGGCCGGTTTCGCCGGAGCTTTGTCCTGACCTTTCAATACCTCATCAACGTTGGTTGCAAGTGAGGAAAGATAGTCTGCAATGCTCCATGCAACTCTTTGTCCGTTCGTCGTGAGCTCAATGCCGCTCACCAATTCTGGTGCGGTTTCGAATCGGAGTTTGACTTCAGCGGACATTGTTTCGTTCACTGTCTTTTGAATTTCGGCCTGTTGTTCCGCTGGCAAATCAAAAGCACTGCGAACCACCGCTGGTTCAGACGCAGAAGCGAGCGCCTTGCTTAGACCGGTCTTGACACTCGCGTCGATGGACCGGAAACGCTGCGCAAACGCGTCAACCGATTGCTTTTCCAGCGTGGTCGACGCGAGATCGACGAGCGTTTTTCTGGCAATCGCAAATACCTGGTCTTGCGCGGTGCGGCTAATAGATGCCCGTAACTGCTGCGCATCGCTCCGCAGCGCTTGTGCACTCTTGGCGCTGAGCGCATCGGCGGCTTGACGCGCTTCGTTCAACAGACGCTCGCCTTCGGCATGGGCTTCGTCCGTTGCTTTCTTCAACAATGCGGAACGCTCCGTATCGAATGCATCGGTCTTTTTTTGATACGCGTCTCGCTGCTTGCTGGCTTCCGCATCTTTCGCAGTTGCGTCTGCGATTTGGTCGGCAATACGCTTTTCGCGCGCAGCGATCGCGGCGAGAATTGGGCTGTACAGGAAATGCGTCAACAACCAGACAAGTAGGAGGAAGTTGAGCGCCTGCGCGCCGACGGTAAACCAATCGATGAGCATCGAATGCTTCCTCGGCGTCTACTTGATGGCGTGATTCCAGAAGGGATTCGCAAAAATGAGGATCATCGAAACGACGAAGCAGTAAATTGCGGTCGACTCGATCATCGCGAGACCAACAAACAACGTGCGCGTGATCGTGGCCGACGCATCGGGTTGCTGCGCCAGCGCGGTGAGCGCCGTCGCCACGGCTTTGCCTTCGCCAAGTGCCGGCATCATACATCCAATTCCGGTAGTGAGACCGGCGGTGACGATTGAGGCCGTTGCAATGAGAGTCAAGCTGTCCATAGCGTGCCTTGCGTTGTCAGGGTTTCGCTGCGACTCGTGGTCGCTGCGTTCTCGTGGCCGCAGCGATGTACACCGTGGCAAGCATGCTGAAGATGTAGGCCTGCACCATGCCGGTGAGCAGACCAAGCGCGGTCATCACGATTGGAAAAATGAACGGAGTGATGGTGAGTAAAATGCCGATAATCATTGCACCACTCATCATGTTCCCGAACAAACGAACGGCCAACGCCAACGTGCGCGACAGTTCGCTGATGAGGTTGAACGGCAGCATGATTGCCGTCGGCTCGATGTACGATTTGAGATAGCCGCGTATTCCCTGACCCTCAATGCCAAATAACGGCACCGCAACAAATACACAGAGGGCGAGCGCCGCCGTAGTCGAAAGCGACGCGGTTGGAGGTTCATAGCCCGGTATGATTGTGCACAGCGCAGCCATTGCCACGAAAAGAAAGAGCGTGCCAACAAACGCGAGATACTTTTCAGGATTCGCGAGGCCGACTTCACTGATTTGCCTGGTAATTCCGACGACAACAATTTCCAAAAGATTCTGCCAACGGGAGCGATGCTGTTCAGCTGAGAGATTACGCGTGATTATTTTCGATCCGACAACAAGCACCAACATGATTGCCCACGTGAACGCAATCGTGCCGTTGATTTTCAGAAACCCATACTGCAAGAAAATTATTTGGTCGGGGCTAAGATGCATGGCTCTTCCCCGGTGCGCTTAATAGTTGGCCGATCTCGCGCGTCCGCCACAACACGATGAAGCGCGCGACAGTGAAACCAACCAGCGCAGCCAACAAACGTTTCCAGTCGTCACGGCCGATTGCGTAAAAGCCAGCCAGCGCAATTCCCGTGCGCAGCAGCGCACTACCCAGTAACCAGAGCGCCGGCCGTTTGGATGAAAGGCCGGCCTGCACCGTCCACCAAAGGCCACCAAAAAACAGCGTGCCGAGCAACAAACCAAAAACGCCTGCGACGGTTGAGGAGAGGATGTCAAGCATCGTTCGACTCCTCGTCCGCGCGCATATCGCTTTCTTCTTTCGCCATCCAACGCCACGCGTTTAGACAGCCGAGTGTAAGACCGGCCATCAGCAGCGCGAGTGTCCACGAGTGACTGCCAGGATGACGCTTGTCGAGCCAAATGCCGAGTGCAGCACCAAGCAGTGTTGGCACCACGACTGACCAACCGATCAATCCCATTTTCCCCAGCCCTGACCAGACGCTGTCCGACGGATCGCGTCGCGCTCTTAGTTTGCGTTTCGCTTTCGCTCCAATGCGATCGGCGAGGCTCGGCGTTTTGTTCGACGAATCACTCATGTTGGAATCGCGCGAGGCGACGTAAAAAGCCTGTTTCCAACTTCGCCACAACCGATCGCACATTTCGCGCAGCATCGTCGAGCGTGAGAAATTGCTTGTCCACTGCCTCTCGTAGCGCGCCGAGATCCGTGCCACCCACTGCTCTTCGCACCGACACACAAACGTCCGACCCGGTTTTCGTTAGCACCCCTTCATCGACCGCGACAAATACCTCGCCTTCCGATTCGGTTTCGTACGTCAAAATTCCAGGTGCGAGTGCCGCAATGCAATCGAGTCGCTGTGGAAGCAGCCCGAACAATCCGTCAATGGTCTCAACGACAATACGTGAAACATTTGTTGTTTCAGAAAAGATCTGAAATGGCAGAAGGATTTTGAGTTTCATGCCGCCGCCGGTTGTGGTGGCGGCTTGGCGGCAATAATGGCGGTAGTTGCCGCAGGTTTGGCTTTCTTCACGGCCTCTTCAACCGAGCCGATCATGTAGAACGCGCTCTCGGGATAGTCGTTGAATTCATCGTTCATGATTCGCTCGCAACCGTCCAACGCATCCTTGAGACTTACAACTTGACCCTCGATTCCCGTGAATTGTTCGGTCGTAAAGAATGGCTGAGTGAGAAACCGTTCCAAACGTCGCGCGCGCGCAACGACTTTCCGATCGTCCGGCGACAGCTGTTCCAGGCCGAGCATCGCAATGATGTCCTTGAGGTCGGCATATTGCGCGAGTGTTCGTCGAATTTCTTGAGCGAGCTTGTAGTGCCGCGCCCCGACAATTCCGGGCGTCGCCATTCGGGAGCTCGATTGCAGCGGATCGATAGCGGGAAAGAGTCCTTCGCTTGCGCGTTTGCGCGATAGCACGATGGACGCCGAGAGATGTGAGAATGCGTGAACAGCCGCGGGGTCCGTAAAGTCGTCCGCCGGTACATAAACGGCCTGAATGGATGTGATAGCGCCCGAGTCGGTGTTGGCAATGCGTTCTTCCAGGCGCGACAGTTCGGTTCCCATCGTTGGCTGATAGCCGAGTCGTGATGGCATTTGCCCCATCAACCCTGAAACTTCCATTCCGGCCTGAATGAATCGAAAAATATTGTCGATAAGCAGCAGCACATCGCGATGTTCGTCATCACGAAAATATTCGGCCATCGTTAACGCGGCGTGTCCAACACGAAAGCGACTTCCAGGGGGCTCGTTCATTTGTCCAAACACCATGACCATGTTTGGCAACACACCGGCGTCTTTCATATCGCGGTACAGTTCTTCACCCTCACGACAACGTTCGCCGATGCCACAAAAGATGCTGACCCCCTTTTGATGTGCGACGACGTTGTGAATCATCTCGGTGAGCAACACCGTTTTACCAACACCGGCGCCGCCAAACAGTCCGGCCTTGCCGCCGCGTTCCAACGGTACCAGCACGTCAATCACCTTGATACCCGTCTCGAAAATGGCGGATTTCGTTGAGCGTTTGTTCAACGGTGGTGGATCTCGGTGCACTGAGCGCCACTGAACGTCGGTCAGAGGCGCTCCACGGTCGATGACATTGCCGAACACGTCGAACATGCGCGAGAGAATTGTTTTGCCGACCGGTGCCTTGAGCGGACCGCCGGTGTCCTCCACCATCATTCCTCGCGCCAGTCCTTGCGTTGGCGTGAGCGCAATGCCGCGCACATGATGGGCGTCGCGTTGCGCCTGTACTTCAACAAGAATTTCCTTCTGCACACCCGTGCGTAGCATTGAATAAATCGCGGGCAGCTTGCTGTCAAAGCGGGCATCCACAACGCTGCCGCGGACCGAGGTGATCACGCCAGAATTTGCGAGCGCGTGTGTGCCGGCCAAGGCGGGAATTACAAATGCAGGTTCGCCGTTCTCGTCGGCATTCATGATTTCAATGGCGCCTCCCACATCCAATTCCGTATTTCGGGCATGTCCTGCCCGTTGAGATCGATGTACCGCTTGTGGTCAACCAACTTGTCGCGTAGTTGCTGTTTGAGGTAAACACCGCGTTCGCCTGTTTTCGGCACGCGATCGATTGTGTCCATGACAAGATGAAAGCGATCGAGTTCGTTCAGCACCGTCATATCGAACGGGGTGGTAATGGTGCCTTCTTCCTTGTAGCCGCGCACATGAATGTTGGCGTGATTGTGACGGCGGTAGGTGAGGCGGTGAATCAGCCAGGGGTACGCGTGAAAGGCGAAGATGACTGGCTTGTCCTTGGTGAACAGTGCGTCGAAATCGACATCGCTCAAGCCGTGCGGGTGTTCACTTTGCGGTTGCAGTCGCATGAGATCGACCACGTTCACCACGCGAATTTTGAGATCGGGCAAATACTCGCGCATGATGGAAACAGCGGCGAGCGTTTCGAGCGTCGGCACATCACCGCAGCACGCCATTACGACATCAGGCGCGACTTCCTGATCGTTGCTTGCCCACGACCAGATGCCGAT
>JBDUAX010000421.1:0-4194 GCA_040004455.1 Gemmatimonadaceae bacterium | reverse complement strand
GCAACCAACGCGAGAGAAGTAGTTACACCGAAATCACCTTCCAGTAGCAATGTCTCGAGTGCTTCGAGCGAACCTTCATCAACGCCACCGCGCAGCAGAACGCCAAAATCCGTGCGCGCCGCATCTTTGATGCGCTGCCAGATTGAGCTCTTCGGTACATCGTCTTTCTTGCGAAAAAGTCTCATTGCGAATCAGCAGGTACGCGATGAAAAAATGAGGTCAGCGTAATCCCGCGTTTCGACGCAGCAACCACTCACCACACAACAAAACGAGTGCGAGTCCGAACACCCAGCCCAAATCCGTAACAATCGGACCCGTTGAAGCGAGCAATCCGCGCGTTGCAGCACCGGTCGACAGCGTTGGCGCATGCGGAACGAGTTCGCGCGAGGCGTTCACCACCAAAATATTCGACACACTCGAAGCACCGACTGTGCGCACATCGTACACTCCTGCAGCCAATGCATGCGATGCAGCTTCGGGTGAACCGTTCAGAAAACGCAAGCTCACGGTATCCGCAATTTCTGCCGATTTCGAAATACGGCGACGCACAACCACGGCCGAAACAATTGAATCAGCACCACCACGACGCCAACGAATCGGTTCGCCGGCGCGCACAACCGCGGCAACGGGGCGCGCCGCACCAAGATCCCCACGACCCGCTGACAACCAATCGAACATCGCGCCCCAAAGCGCAACGAACGCTGCGGCCGATCGACCACCGCGCAAACTCCAACCGGCAAATCCAGAACCGGTAATGATCAGCGTACGAAATCCATCCTTGTCACGACCCGCTATTACCGGAACAGGTGTTCCGGCTTTTCCAAGTTTCGCTTCGAGAACAGTAAACGTTCCGCGCGCAGCAGATGCCGCAGTGATTGGTGGCAATGTGTCCCACGGCAAACCAGCGAGCGCGCCAGTGAGTGGCGAAGCGGGCGCACCGGTCACATACCATTCAGGAGCGCGAGCATTTTCACCGGCACGCGCTGCCCCTTCGGCCTTTGCCGGCACCCACAGTGCTTGCGCCCCGCGCGCTTTCGACGCGCTGCTTGCGAGCGACGTGTCGCCGTGAACTATTACGAGCCCGGCCGCTTGCATGCGGGCTTTGACGTCGGATTCGGATACTGCTTTTAACGATCCTTCTTCGCGCCAAACGTTGGGCGCAATGCGCAAGTACGCGCGCGCGGGGACATCAAGTGCACCACGCAAGACCGTTAACGCTTCGCGCACATCGAGATCAGGCGCTGTCGAAACGAAAACTGCCGCAGGTTTGTCGCCGATTTCAAGCGCCATGCCGAGTGTGTCGTTGCGCGCTTCGGTGTCACCGTCGGTCGCGACAACAACTTGCAACACCGACTTCTTCGCACCGCGAGGTAATGGAAGCGTCAACACGGTGCGGTGCGACGTAAATGCAGTGAGCGGCGTAATTGATTCCTTCGTAACAACAATTCCATCGAGCAACAAACGCACTTCACCCTTGGCCGATCCGGCGCCACCTGCAGTGATTGTGGCAGTGACCGAGAGCGTATCGCCAGCACTTACCGTGAATGGCGATTCCAACAATGCGACCGCTGCATCACTACTCGGCGTTCTCTTTGGCACGACAATGCGCGAACCAGACGGTAAATCGGCTTGAATTGATGCGTCGTCAATTTCGCCGTCAGTGAGCAGCACTATGGGGCGACTGAGCGCGGCAGCACGATCAACTGCCGGACGCAGCGCAGATGTTGCATCAGAAGGAATTGCGCGAAGTGCTTCGCTGGCAGTAACAACGCGCAGCGAATCGCCCGACAGCAAAACCGAATCGGCTGAAGCGTCTTTGAGCGCGGCGCGCAATTCATTTCGAATCAGCGTGGTGTCACCCGCGGCAGCGCGTAGCCAGGACGCCGATGCATCGAGCGCAACAAGGGCTTTGGCGCCTTGCGCGATTCCAGCAGGTGCGCCGAGTAACAGTGCGGCAATTAACGCAACACCCAGGCCGCGAAGAGCGGCCAGCGTTGCGGTGCGTGCGTTGAGGGCGGTGCCAGCGCGTCCATAGGCCATCCAGGCCACAAGTGCGCCTACGCCAAGAGCAATGAGCCAGCGAATCACAGTCGAAACGTCACCAGTAACACGCGTGGTGTAAACAGGCTTTTGACAACGCGCGCGACTTTGCCTTCAAGGCGCGCAGCTGAACCTGTTTTCAGTGGCTGCCCACAATTGTGGCTTCTGTAACCGCGCCGACAAACGGGGCCATTGACGTCAGCGGATTGGGCCTGGCAGAAGTCAGGAGGTGCGCAGCCAGACTTGCAAACAAACGATTCTTAAGTACCGAGAACAACGCCTGATCACTCGCGGCAAGAGGAACGCCCGTGACTTTCGTCAGAGCTTTCCGCGAATCCTTGGACACTCCATCGATGAGCACTTCGAAGTGCAAATGCGGCGCCGTTGCGAGACCAGTCATTCCTACAAAGCCAATGGTACGCGAGATCGCCACTGATGCACCATTCTTGATGCCTGCCGCAAATGCGCGGAGATGTCCGTAGCGCGTGATCATTCCATTGTGATGACGAATCTCAATTACGTTGCCATAGCCGCCTTTCCAACCAGCGTAAATAACAGTGCCGTCGCCGAGTGCACGAACAGGTGTGCCGGCTGAGGCCGCGTAGTCAGTGCCCGTGTGCTGCTTCCACACGCCGAGAATTGGATGCTTGCGAATGCCGAACACGCTGGAGATGCGACGAAACGCCAGTGGCGCGCGCAGGAACTCTGCGCTCATCGATTTGCCCTCACCGTCGAAGTACGCACTGCGTGTGCTTTGTCCTTCGAAGTGCACCGTTTCAATGGACTTTCCTGCCACGTTCAGTCGCGCGGCCAGAATTTGTCCGGCGCGCGTCATTCCATTGGGAGCATGCTGACGTTCGAGTAACACAAAGATGGAATCGCCCGTGTGCAGATCGCGACTCAGGTCAATTCGATACTCGAGAATGTCAGCGAGTGCGAACGCAAGTTCGGTGCGTAGTTTTTCCGGAAATGCCGTGGCGCCTTGTGCGATAGCCGCCGTCAGGGTCGTGCGAACAGCGCCAGCGACCGCAACTGTATCCGTCGTCCATTGCAAACGCTCTTCACGTGACGACCAGATGTTGGCGGCCGAACGGCTCAGGCGAACCAGGCGGTCGACCGACAACTTGAAGACAACTTCGGACGGTTCGGCGTCTTCCGCAGCGCTGGTGGTAATGGTTGTGCCGGCGGGCACTTTGCGTGGATCGATTGCGGTGGTGGCGTGCAGAGCCTGGCGGGCGTCGTCGGCGGCCATTCCTGCGCGCTGTAAAACGGCGACGACGGACTCACCGCGACGAATGGAATCGGTGCGAATGCGAAAGCGCGCGGGCACCAAAACACGAGGCCCCACAGCGAGAACTGACGCAGCGGGGCGGTTTGGAACCGGTCGTCCATAGGTGAGAGCAGCCGCCCCCAACGCAAGGGTAGCGGCTGCAGCAAACCAGGAAGCAAAGCGCTTCTTCAATCCATCTGTCTCCGGATGAACGTCGGAATTTCCATGTCATCAAGCTCGGTGGGCGACGGCTGGCTTGACGTGGCCGGCGGTCGGGGAATGCTGCGAGTAACGGGGGCGGCTTCCCAAGCTGGACGAGTACCTGTGGCGGGGGGTTTCACCACGGGCCTTTCTCTGTCCGGGAACGGTAGCACCGTACGAGTCTTGGCACCAGCGGCAATTCCGTGTCCAGCCAAACCGGTGCTTTGCCCGAAGTTGCTGTGTCCGGAGGTATGCCCGTTGGTATAGGCGCCGTTGCCAGGCTGGGTGCCGCCCTGCAGATGGCGATCGAAGCCGGTCGCGATAACGGTGACTCGAATTTCCCCTTGCATGGCCGGCTCGTGCACCGCACCGAAGATGATTTCGGCGTCGCCGCCAACCGCTTCGTGAACCACTTCGTTGATCTGATGGACCTCGCCCAGCGTGAGATCTTCGCCGCCGGTGATGTTGACCAGCACGCCGGTCGCACCGGAAATTGAAACGTTGTCGAGCAATGGCGAAGCAATGGCCTGTTGTGCCGCTTCGAGCGCGCGATTCTCACCACGACCCACGCCAGTTCCCATGAGCGCGGAGCCGCCGTTGCTCATTACGGTGCGCACGTCGGCAAAGTCGACGTTCACCAAGCCGGTTTCGCTGATCAACACCGAAATGCCCTGCGTAGCGTG
>JBDUAX010000420.1:0-4205 GCA_040004455.1 Gemmatimonadaceae bacterium | reverse complement strand
GCCGTTGGTTATGCCGGTGAAGCGATCCCCAAGCCACTGAAACGTGGTGTGCAGCCCGAACCCGCCGCCGGGTGTGCGCAGTTCGCGCGCGTGCGTTGGACTGACGGTGACCACCATGTCGGCGAACGACAATCCCGTTTTCAAATAGTTGATGCGACCGTACCACTCAGCCTGCGCAAAATTGTAGAGCTCCGGAGGCAAACCGATATTGGTCATCTCCGACTCGGGGAAATGACCTTGATAGCCGGCGTTGTGCACCGACAACACCGTTGGCGTGCCCGCGAAGCGCTCGCGCAGATCTCCGTAAGTGCGCATGTACATGAGCGCAAGCGACGTGTGCCAGTCGTGCGCGTGTACGAGAACCTTGCCGGCAATCAATCGTGGAATTCCATCAAGCACTGCGCGCGAAAACAGTGCAAAGCGGCGGGCGTTGTCGGCATAATCGCGACCACCTTCGCCGTACAGTCCATGCCGATTGAAATATTCCGGCATATCGACGAATACAACTTTCGGACCCGGAGGCGCATTCACTTCGCGAAAGAATCGAACCTCCTGTCCGCGGTAACCCAACTCAATGTGAATTGGTCGGCCCAGGGGAGCGAGGTCGGGCGCGTGATCGCGAACCGACCGGTACAGTGGAACGAAAACAACAACGGTCGCACCCGCCTTCACCTGAAAGTTGGCGAGTCCCATAACCGCTTCGGCGAGTCCGCCGGTGCGCGCGAACGGGCTGTATTCCGCGGTGAGATGCACAATGGTGTACGAGCCATCCGTTGGTGCTTGAATGGCCGGCAAACCCGAGTGCGGAGTGTACTTCGAAGGTGCAGTCATGGGTGCGACCTGTATGTCAGGAAAGCGGCGGATCGTCAGGAAGCGCGTCGCCAAGAATTGACGGTGCGTAGTAACCGCGTGCGTACTGTTCGACCATACGACGGGCTGTGAAGTTCTGTCCGGCAACGCGAATTGCATGCTTCATGGTGGTGAGCCACGCGAGCGGCAAATCCTGCGGGTTGCGTTCGTAATAGCGCGGAACGATTTCGTTTTCAAGCAAGTTGTACAGTGCTTCGGTCGTACCGACGCCGCTGTCGTCATCCACTTCGGGCGGAATGGCCCACCCATTGTTGCCTTCGTATCCTTCTTCCCACCAGCCGTCGATGGTTGAAAGTTGCGGCACGCCGTTGAGTGCCGCTTTCATGCCGCTGGTGCCCGACGCCTCGAGCGGAACGCGCGGCATGTTCATCCATACGTCAACGCCTTGTACCAGCAAATGTGCGAGATGCATGCCGTAGTCCTCAACAAACGCAATGCGTCCTTCAAAGCGATCATCGCGCGTGAAGCGATAGACGTTCTGCAGCACGGTCTTGCCGGGATTGTCGGCGGGATGTGCCTTGCCCGCGAAAACGAATTGCACTGGACGACCCGCTTTCGTCACGAGTCGACGCAAACGCTCGGGATCGCGGAAAATAAGATCTGCTCGCTTGTACGTGGCAAACCGACGTGCGAATCCGATGGTCAAAACGTGTGGATCGAGCAACGTACCCGCGCCGACAATTTGCGATGCATCCATGGTGCGCTGTGTAAATCCGCGACGCGCTTCTTCGCGAATGAGGCGCATCAATGTGTGCTTCAAGCGCAAATGCGCACCCCACAATGAATCATCATCCATCGTAAGCACTTTCTCCCACACTTCGGGAGATTGTGAAGCGCCCCAACCAATTCCGAGTGTGCGATCGAGCAACTGCATGATGGGATTCGCCATCCACGTTGCAAGATGCACACCGTTGGTGACGTGGCCAATTGGCACGTCCTCGGCGGCGCGCCCGGGCCACAGCGGTTGACAGAGTTCACGCGACACAATCCCATGACGACGCGAAACCGCATTGACTCGGCGCGCCAAATGAATTGACGCAGCCGTCATGTGATACTGATCGGGGCCGGCGCTTGGATGGTATCCGATCTTCACAAATTCCTGCGGGGTGAGCCCCATGTCATCCCATACCGGGCTCGCACATTGCGCGACTTGTTCGTTGCTGAACATGTCATGACCGGCCGGAACAGGCGTATGCGTTGTAAACACGCTGTGACTGCGCACTTCTTTCACCGCAGCTGCGTATTGCATGCCTTTCACACACAATTCGCGAACGCGTTCAACCATCATGAAGGCCGCGTGCCCTTCGTTCGCATGCCACGCAGACGGTTCGATGCCCAGCGCGCGCAGTGCGCGCACGCCGCCAACGCCGAGCAGCCATTCCTGGCGCAGGCGCAGGGCGGGGCCACCTGCATAGAGTTTGCTGAGCAACGGGCGATCATCGGGATGATTTTCTTCAATGTCGGAGTCGAGCAGATACACCTCGACGCGACCGACCATCATGCGCCACACTCGAATGTGCACGTCGCGACCAAAAGTTCGCACCGTGACCAGATGACGTTCGCCATCGACCCCCATCACAGGTGTCAACGGCGACGTGGAAAGTTCAAAACGATTGTCCGAATCTTCCTGCCAACCATCGGTGCGAATGTGCTGATCGAAGTAACCATTGCGGTACAGAATACCGACAGCAACGATGGGCACCCCCAGATCAGAGGCCGTCTTTAAATGATCACCGGCCAGAACTCCCAAACCACCCGAATAGATCGGTACTGAATTGTGAATTCCGAATTCTGCACAAAAGTACGCGATCGGCTTGCCACGCAACTCCGGATAGGTGCGCGCGTACCAGGTGTGTTCATCGGATGCTTCATCAGAGAGCCACTGCATAACGCGATCGTATCGAAAGCAAAACGCATCATCCGCCGCCAGCTCATTCAGTCGAGCAGGTTCAACGCGCAGCAATAACAACAGTGGATCATGGCGGAGGCTGTGCCACAACGGTTCATCGATATCGCGAAACAAGAGGCGCGCATCGCGGTTCCAGCTCCACGCCAGGTTCATCGAAAGCGCCTCCAATCCGGCAAGGCGGGGGGGAAGCGAGGAAATTGCAAGCGTCGACGTCGGCGTCCGGGAGTGTCCGGAAGGCGAATTTGAATCGGTATTCGGTGGTGAAGCTGGTGCAGTCATGAGCGATCAGACGTTAGGATTGCAGGGGGATAACTCAAGTCAGCCCGCCGTTCGTAGGTCGCAACATACGCGTCCGAACGGAAGCCTGAACAGTGCATAGGCAACCGAACAGCCACTTTCATGGCCAAGCGCAACACCCGCGCCCCTCAAGTCCACAAGTTTGGCGGCGCCTCTCTCGCCCAAGCGCGAGCGGTCTGTCACGCGCTTGCAATCTTCGTCTCCAGAAAGGAAGCGCCTCTTGTGGTGGTGATATCGGTACCGGCGGGTGTGACCGATGCGCTGCTTGCACTGGCCTCCGCGGCGGTCGCCGAGAACCGTGACGGCCTTCATGCGGCAGTTGATACGATTCGTCGTCGTCATCGTGATGTGGCCAGCAACGTGATCGCATTAGCGCGACCGAGAAAGGTGCTCAACACAATCGATGCGGCGTTCGCCGAGCGTACGGTTCTGCTGGATGGGGTCGCAAGCCTTCGCGAAATGACCGCACGAACGAACGATCTGATCGTAGCGCGCGGTGTGCCTCTCTCGGCAACAATTGTGTTAAACGACTTGCCCAAACTCGCGACTACGTAGCATGAATTCCGTGAACGGCGCCGCCGTGGTTGCGTTCGCACCGGGTAGCATTGGCAACTTCGGTCCGGGCATGGACATGTTGGGTTGCGCAATGACCGGCGCGGGCGACGAAGTGCGCGCGCAATTCACAAGTGCGAAGGAAATTGTCATGCTCGATAGCGGGCATGCCGACTTATCAAGCGATCCGGAAAAACATGCGTGCGCGATTGCAGCAAATGCGGTTTTACAACGCGCAGGTGCAACGGGTGTCGGCATTGCGCTGAGTCTAAAAAAGGGCCTTCCCCTTTCGGGCGGGCAGGGTGGAAGCGCGGCCTCCGCAGTTGCGGCCGCGGTCGCAGTGAACGCGTTGCTCCCCGAGTTAAACATCGACACGCTCGATGCACATGGCTTGTTGAGCGCATGTCTCGTAGCAGAAACGGCCGTCGCCGGACGTCATCTCGACAACATTGCGCCGTCGCTGCTCGGCGGCATTTGCTGCATTCGCAGCATCAATCCACCAGATGTTGCGCGCGTTCCGGTCAAAGTGGACATTTGGATTGCGCTCGCACATCCGAACATCAGCGTGCGCACGGCC
>JBDUAX010000419.1:0-4206 GCA_040004455.1 Gemmatimonadaceae bacterium | reverse complement strand
GTGCGAAACCAAGCAACATGCTAACGACAATCTCCGGCGCAAAATGGATTCTCGATGGCACGCCAATTGAGCGTCTCGCGTTTATGCGCGCGCCGTACGCCGATCGCGCCAACTGGCGTGGACGTCTCAACTTTCCGGCAGAAACCATCGCCGTGTTGTTGCGAGAAGCATTGGCACACAACCAACAGCCCATTTTTCACGCGGTCGGTGATAGCACAATTGCCACGTTGTTCGCCGCCATGCACAAAGTTGCTGATGATTCGACCTGGCTGCGCGTACGGGTTCGACTCGAGCACGCTGATGCGCTGACTCCCGACCTGTTTGCCGATGCCAAAGCACTCGGCATTGTCGTAGTGCAGAACCCTACGCATGTCGCCATTCCCGATCTCATCAGGCGATGGGATGTTGAACGTGCGTCCCGCGGCGATCAACTTCGCGGCATTGTCGACGCGGGAATTCCACTCGCGATTGGCTCTGACGGCGAGTCAAATCCATTCGTGAACATCATGCTCGCGTCACTACACCCGCTGAACGGTTCACAAGCGCTCACGCGCGAACAAGCTGTGAAAGCGTACACCTACGGTTCAGCGTTTGCCGAAAACTCTGAACGCGACAAGGGAATGATTAAAGTCGGCTACTACGCCGATATCGCTGTCCTGTCGCAGGACATTTTCACTGTGCCACTGAACACATTACCCGCAACAACCAGCGTCTTCACAATGGTTGGCGGACGCGTGACGCTCGAAGCACTCAAGCACCAAACATCGCTCAAGATACCCCGGCACTTCTGGCGCACGCCGAACTTTATTCGGCGATTTTCGCGTAACTGAGTCGAATCGAAATGGCCACGCGACAAACTTCGTCGCGTGATCGTGCAGTTTTATCCCGATTTGCGCACGCGCACGAGCCCTTCCTGAGAAACAGACGCCACCAAATCACCGCTGCGTGAAAAGACCTGTCCGCGCACGAATCCGCGGGCACCAGTCGCAATCGGGCTGTCTACCGAATACAGCAGCCACTCATCCGCGCGAAACGGTCTGTGCATCCACAGCGAGTGATCCAGTGACGCGAGCTGCAATCCCGGTGATCGAAACGCTAGGCCGTGCGGCTGCAGTGCCGTAATGAGCAACCCGTAATCAGATGCGTACGCCAGCACCGCCTGATGCGTCAACGTGTCGTTTGGCAACGAGCCAATCGCTTTGAACCACACGTGTCGAACCGGTTCGCGTTTTTCCGGCTTGAAAAAGTCGAGCGGCGCGACGGGACGAAAATCAATTGGTCGTTCCTGCACAATGGCCGCACGATGCTCCAACGGAATTCGCGCTTCCACGTCCCGAATGAGTTCTAGCTCCGGCTTGAGCGTTTCCGGATCGGGCACATCGGGCATCGTCGGTTGATGTGTAACGCCTTCCTCTACGATGTGAAATGACGCGGACAAATTGAAAATTGCCTGACCGTGCTGAATCGCTGTTACGCGGCGCGTTGTAAAACTCTTTCCATCGCGCAATCGATCAACGAAATACACAATGGGCGCACTTAAATCGCCGGGCAGAATAAAATAGCCGTGCGCAGAATGTGCTTCCCGTTCCTCATCTACTGTGCGCCGAGCTGCAACCAGCGCTTGTGCAAACACTTGTCCGCCGTACACGCGCTCTGCACCAAGATCGCGATTGCGACCACGATAAATATTGACTTCAAGTGGTTCGAGGTCGAGCAAACGCAGCAGGTCGTCGATTGGTCCGTGCATGGAATCGAGGTTGGAAAATCGAAGTCGAAATCGACGATTGAATGCCGAATAGCCAGCGAATTCAGGAAATCCCACTCAAAGTAGCCTCGCGAATGACCGCCGGCTCAAGCAATACTCCCGTCACACTTTTTTCGAACGTCTCGGGGCACCCTATCGTAACTAATGCAGATCGTTGCACACTTCGACGTGCCTGCCACACCGCAATGCTCGGCTTCACCAAGCCCTTTAACGCCCCCACCTCCACGGTCGCCCGACAGTGCTCAAAGCCGCCTTTCGAAGAAATCATCTCGCGATAACCGCCGCGACCACCGCCACGTTGGCGCTATTCGTCTCCAGCGCAAATGCGCAGGACAAGGCAGCGACTACGAAGTTACCTCCTGCCAAACCAACGGCCGCGAAAGTGGTCTGGCCCGATGAAGGCCCGCGCACATGGGCCCCTCGCCCCACCGAAACCGCAATTACCGCGAACGATTTGCGTACGCGCCTGTACGGTTTTGCCGACGACTCCATGGCGGGGCGCAAAATCGGCGAACCGGGCAACTACAAAGGCACGGAGTACATTGCGCGCGAGTTCAAGCGGATGGGGCTCAAACCTGCCGGCGAGAATGGCGGTTACTTCCAGGATTTGCCCTACGGACCCATTAACTACGACAGCTCGACTACGAAATTGAGCATCGGCGGGTCGGCGCTGATGGCGAAGAAGGATTGGATCCCAACCGCTCCAACTGCGACTAACAAATTGTCGGCGAAAGCATCGTTCAGCGATGTGCCAACGGTGTTCGCTGGTCAGTGGGGCGATACCACTCCGCTCGATCCAGCAATTTTCAAAGGCAAGATCGCGGTCTTTCTGGGGCCGCCCCCCGCTACCCCGCGTGGCCCAGCGCGCATTCTGAGTTGTGATTCGGTACCGAACAAGTTCGGCGCGGCAAATGCCGCGGCCGTGGAACAAGCAGTGAAAGACGCTCAGGCGGCCAGCGGTGGACGTGGTGGTCGAGGCGGGGGTCGAGGCGGCACGGGTGGGGGCCGCGGTGGTGCCGTTGCCGACACGCGCGCCGCGGCGGCCGGGGCCGTTGGAGTACTAGTCGTTGGCCTGGAAGACATTCCAGCTGCGACCGTGGCAGGGCTGTATTCAGGACGCATGGGCATGCAGCCGGCTGCGCCTTCTGGTAACGACATAAGCGGCGCCACGGTTTCCGAAGCGGCCGGCACCAAACTCTTTGGCAAACCAGCCGATCAAGTTGCGGTTGGCACTGCGGGTCTGCCGGTGTCGGGCAACTGGACATACGAATGGCACATGTCCAGGACGCCAGCGCGCAACGTTATCGCGGTTCTGCCGGGCTCCGATCCTACGATGGCCGCTGAGTACGTACTCGTCGGCGCGCACAACGATCATGTTGGCACCAACGTTGCTTCAGTCGATCACGACTCGCTGCGCGCCGTGAACATTGTCACGCGCCCGCAGGGCAATAACGATCCCGCCTGCCGCCCGACTTTGGCGCAGCAGCACACTATCGATTCACTCATCAAGCGCGCGCGCAGCATCCGCCCGGCGCGTCGCGATTCAATCATGAACGGCGCCGACGATGATGGTTCAGGTACCGTTGTGATGTTGGAAATCGCCGAGAAGTTCGCGAAGGAAAAGCCGAAGCGTTCCATCATTTTCGTTTCGCACGAAGGCGAAGAAGCGGGCCTCCTCGGCTCCAAGTATTTCACCGATCATCCAACAGTTCCACTCACGTCAATTGTCGCGGCCCACAACATGGACATGTTGGGCAAGGGTCGCTCCGATCAAGTGAAGTTTGGTGGTCCAACCTCAGTACAAACGCTCGGCTCACGCCGACTGTCACGTGAGTTTGGTGACATTATCGATTCCGTTAATGCAACACGCACGGAAACGATGGCGATTGATAAGTCGTGGGATGTTGTTGCAAACCCCATGAATCGCTTCTGTCGCAGCGACCAGGTGAACTACGTGCTGCACAACGTGCCTGTCACGTATTTCTCCCTCGGGTACGCTGAAGATTATCACCAGCCGACCGACGAACCGCAGTACATCGAATACGACCACGCGGCGCGTCTGGCGCGATTCATTCACGACATCATGTTCACTATCGCGAATCGCAAGGACAAACCGGCAATCTCGGGTGCAGACCCTGCCTACCCGTCGTGCGGACGATAATCGGGATTGGAACTGCAACCGCAACTGCAACAGCGAGACGCGGATCTAGCGGATCACGCGGATTAATCCTCTGAGTTCGTGGAGACTTTCGCCATTCGCGCTGTTTTTTTCTTAAGAAAACTAGTCTTTCCTCTTCTCAAACTCTTCAGGGCGTAGCCACGAAGTTCGCGTGGTTACGCCCTGATCCGCGTGATCCGTTAGATCCGCGTCTCGCTGTTGCTTGTTGCTGTTGGTTGTTGGTTGGCTGTTGGTTGGTTGTTGGTTGCTTGTTGCTGTTTGT
>JBDUAX010000062.1:0-14267 GCA_040004455.1 Gemmatimonadaceae bacterium | reverse complement strand
CTTAAACTCGCTCAGTCAGCGTGTAAGGCAGGCGCTCTAACCAACTGAGCTATTCGCCCCTACTACGACGGCCGCGACCTGCTATCGCTTGAGAATCGCGACCGGAACCAGCACCAGATAACCGATTACGAGCAACAACGGCGCTACGGTCTCACCGCCGCGCCACAAATCGATGTATCCAACAAGCAGAGTGCCAAGTGCGGCGCCCCACCAAATGAAACCACGTGCACGCGACGAATTTTCGGTTGCTGTCATAGGGCGTAGGTTAGGCCTGGCTGCGGTTGGCGTCAAGCGAATCACCACCTGGGTTTTGCGTCTGTAGCGCCTCACCGTCGCTGGTTTCCGCCGTTAAATCAGTGCTCCCGTTAAGCAACGCCTCAAGCGCGCTCGCTCGTTCCAGCGCCTCGGCAACCGCATCCGCCGCGCGCATCGCCTCCAGCCTCCGCTTGTCACGTCGGCGCCGAGCCCAGAACAGCGGTCCCATCAGAATTCCAATGAATCCGAACGCCAGCGACGCATTCGCGAAAAACGCCAACGCGCCGTAACGACGACGCACCTGTTTGTGCCAGTAATCATCGAAACCAGCGCCCGTCATTCCGTAGGCCGAACGCACCGCCTTTTCATACGAGCCAGTGTTTTTCCAATCCACAAAGAAATTGTGCAATCCGTTTTGTTGATCGATGTCGCGCAGTTCCTGCACAACGAGCTGCGCGAGTGCATAACTCCATTCCGCCTGCGACGCCCCATGCGCGAAACCTTCATCGAGGTTGTCAGTACTGGGCAACGCGCGCCACGCGAGACTCACCGACGTTTCAAGCGCACTGCTGCGCGTCCATTCACCAGCCGCAACGCTGGCGTACCCTTCGTCAAACCAACGCGGTGGCAGCGCACCCATGAATTCATGCAGCGCCAAATGCGCCAACTCATGACGCAACACTGCAATGGGATTTCCAGCATCGCTGCCGGCAAATGAGCCCTGCATGATTATGCGATTCAGATCGGGAATGGCAATGGCCGCACCCCACTCCGGTGCCGACTTTCCAACCCACGCACGAAACATTTCTGCAGTCGGTGCGATAGCGATGAGCACCGAGTCTTTCGGCCGCGGCAGACCGGGAAAGGTGTCGTGCGTGACGGCCTCGCTCAGTAGCGATCGTGCCAAACGTTCGTCGCGCCGATCGGCAACTATGGTAATGCGACCGCTATCGAGCCGAACGCCACCGCCCTTGACCCACAACCCAGTTTGAGTCTGCGCGGGAATAATTCTGGCGGCCAGAACACTCACGGCTGCAAACAGAATCAGCGCGGTGGTGCGCCACCGCGTTCTATGCTTTCCAGCAATTCGGCGCAACGCTTTCCCCATGGATTGAACTTGTTCGCCGAGGCACCCGAATGCCATGACTCAAGCGCGCGATCTCGCTGCCCCGAAAACCAGAGCGAGCGCCCCAATTCGTACCACGCCTGCAACAGGTTTGGTCCGAGTTCGAGCGCTTTCCTGAAAAACGCATCCGCGTCGTCGAACATTTCGCGTTCGTAGTACACCTGTCCCAAATACAAATGCGCATACAACGTGGCCTTGCGATCGGTATCGAGGCGAATGGCGCGTGACAAATGCTCAATGGCCTCGCCGTAGATTTTTTTGCGCAGACAGATGTAGCCCACGTTGGTGCGAGCAAGAGCATTCTGCGGCTCGCGCAACAACACATTGTGAAACGTGAGCAGAGCCGAGTCGTAGTTCTCCTGGTGCATTTGCGCCCAACCCAGCAGCGATTCCGCCTCGTTATCGGCCGGATTCAACTCGAGCGCTTTACGAAGCGCCTTCTCTGCCCCAACGCCGTCGCCGAGCGACAACATTGACCAGCCCTTTTCGACGAACGTGCTGGCACCCAACATGTCAACGCGATGTGTAACCGATGAATAGATCGGTGTTGAAGTTGACGCGGGTTCCGATTTTTTCCACTGCGTTGCCAACCCCTTTACAGATTTCTTGAACGCGGCGTACTCGTTGAGGGCGCGCTCGGCATCGCGAAAGAGTTCAACAATTTCCGCTTTGATTCGTGCGCGATCGACGGTTGAAACCGCCCCTTCCATCTCCGCCGCAATTGCGTCACGCCGGGCTTTCAGCGCGTCGCCGTTGGGCAACAGAGTTGGCAGCAGGTGGTCGATCTGATCGAGAAGAGCGGTGTGGTCCATTGAAGATTCAGTATATCAAGTGTTGGCGTCTTGCAGGGCGTGCAACGACAAAGATTCACTGGATGTGAGCAACTTTGCCACATCGAGTACGAGCACCACCTGGTCGCGATGCGTCACCATGCCGAGCAGAAATTCACCAGACAGTCCGCGCACCAGCGGTGGTGGTGGAACGATGTTGCCGGCATCGACCGTGAGTACTTCGGTCACCGCGTCGACAACAGCTGCCAGCCAATCGGGGCGCGTGTTGAATACAACGATTCGCGTGGCGGCGTTTGGAACGCGCGATTCGCGCGAGAGTCGCTTACGCAAATCGACAACCGGCACCATGTGACCGCGGTGATCAATGACCCCTTCCAGCCACGCTGGAAGATTGGGAATTGGCGACGGGGCCGACCAACGAAGTACACGTTCGACGTTTTCGACGGGGGCGGCCAACGCATCATTCCCAACTGTAAACGACACGAGTGTAGTGCGATCGACTCGCTCTGTGGCAGTGGGTGCGCGACTACGCCCGCGCATGGTGCTGAGCGACCCTTGTTCAGTGAGCATGTGATTCCTCCGATAGCGCGACCTTGCCGAATGCGTCGACCAACGATTCTGCATCCAACAACCCAACCCAGCGACTACCCACTTTCAACGCGCCGAGCATTACGCTGTCGCGCGCCACAACGGCGCCCGGAGAGCGCAGCGCATCCATGTCAATCGCGAGTGCGGCTTCGGCGTAGTCGACGAGCATCGCCATTGGCGCGCCGTGAGCGGTGAATACCAACGCCATCGGCTCAGGCGACTTCCGCGCAACATACAACACGCACTCCGCATCGTGCACCGGGATCAAATCATCGCGCAGGCGGATCACGCCAATCATTGAACCATGAACCGCGTGAGCGTCGAGCACTGCGGCGTCGATTACCTCATCAACGAATGAGAGTTCAACGGCAAATCGCTCTTTTCCAATGTCAAAGCACAACAGGTCAACGGTTGTGCTGTCGATTCCGCGTTCGAGTACTGACAGCGCACCGGTCAGCATAAATCAGGCACCGTTCGAACTGGAACGCGACCTCGAACCACGGGTGACCGCTGAATAAATGCAACAGCAGCGGCGATCGTGTCGGCGACCTTCGAAAGTGCGACCACGTGATCGGCTCCCGCGTGATTGCGAGCAGCTTCTGGCATGCCGGCAATGATCGCGGAATCTTTGTCCTGCACGATTCCGATTGCGCCGGCGCGACGCATAACGCGCAGCCCCTCAGCGCCATCGCGTCCCATTCCTGTTAGCACAACTCCAACCGCTGACGCACCATACACTCGCTCAGCACTGATGAAGAGCGGATCGGCTGCCGGGCGCACGCCCCATTCAGTGGGAGCTTCGTCGAGCATCAAGCGTGCGCCGTCTCCCGAATTTTGCACGCGCATGTGCAAGCCACCGGGTGCAATGTACGCACGACCTGACCGAATGATCTCGCCGTGATTCGCCTCGCTCACAATGAGCGGGCCGAGATTGTGCAAACGCTGCGCAAGGCTTGCGGTAAATCCCTTGGGCATGTGCTGCACAATGAGTACTGCTGCCGCGAGATCACGTGGTAGTTTCGGAAGCACTTGTGTCAATGCTGCCGGCCCGCCCGTTGACGCCGCAATGCACACAACTTGTTTCGCGCTCAGTGAGCTGGCGGAACGAGTCTGCGCGGTTTGAGCGGCGGCTTGTGTGCGCGCTGCACGGGCGAGCACATTCACGCCGCGCAAGTTTGTGCACGCGGCCGCGCGAAGCGCTTCAAGCAGCTCATCGCGCACTTGTTCCAGATCCAGACTGATTGGTCCAGACGGCTTGCGAACGAAATCAACGGCACCCAATTCAAGCGCGCGCAGCGTCGCCTCCGCTCCACCGTCAGAACCACCAGCGCTCAGCATCACAACGGGGCGCGGCACTTCGCTCATGATGTAGCCAAGCGCATCGAGCCCATCGAGACCGGGCATTTCAATGTCGAGCGTGACGATGTCGGGGTTGAGCGCGTGCACTTTACGCAACGCGTCTTCGCCGTCGCGCGCAGTGCCGACAACTTCAAATTCACCGCTGGACGCGACCACTTCGCTGACCATGCGCCGCATGAATGCACTATCATCAACAACAAGCACACGACGCAATTTGCGTTCGCGTTCCATGAGTTCGGCGGGAATCGCCACGTTAGAGCGTGACATCGCCCACCGCCAATGAACGAACGAGCACACTGCCGACTTTCACGTCGAAGTACACACTGCGTCCGTGCGAGCCGCCCACATCTTCACCGACAACTGGAACGCCGTTGGCCGCGCACGCTGCTCTTGCCGCGACAATGTTTCGAGATCCCAGTGAAGGTCCTGAATTTGGGATCAGCGAGGCAAACATGCTGGCGCCACCAATGAGTCGCGCCGCGATTTCGTTCTTTGCGCCAAGTTCGTGCATGCGCGAGATCATCGCTGGTAGCGCCGTCGCGGCGAATTTTCCCGGAGAATCCTGTCGCGAGGAGAGGGCTTCATTGGGGAGCAGCACGTGCGCCAACGCGCCAATGCCGGCGCGAACATCGTGCAGCACAATCGCCACGCACGAACCCAGCCCAATGGTTGCGATGGTAACTTTGCCTGCGCTCACAGCATAGTCGGCGATGTTCACTCGAATCTGTTTCATACGAGCGGCCGGCGAAACAAGCGCTCACGCACATTGAGCGATTGAAACTTCTCTCGCGCCGGCCCAATGAGTGTTTCGACTTTACCGAGCATGAGGAACCCGCCCGGAACTAATGCGTTGTAGAAACTATTAAAGAGTTTCGACTGTGCTTCCCTGGAGAAGTAGATGATGGCATTACGGCACGTTATGAGATGGTAGCGTTGTTGGGGCATCTCATCGACGAGCAAATCGTGGCGAAATACCGTCACGCGCGAACGAAGCGCAGTATTAATAGTGTCGTTGTTTGCGCCCGAGACCCAGCGTTCACGACGGGCGAGCGGAATGTCTTCCGACGCGAGGTCGTTGTATTTGCCGCATGCTGCCGTGTGTAAGCTCTCGCGATCAATGTCGGTGGCATCCATGCGGAAACGGTCAACGCCAAATGTCTCCGCCAAACCCATCGCTATTGAATACGGCTCCTGGCCATGTGAACAGCCGGCGCTCCACGCCAGCAACGGCGCGCTGAACGTTGCAGCTAACAACGGATATACTTGTGCTTCCAATGCCGCAAACGCGCTCGAGTCACGAAAGAACCTGGTCACATTGATCGTGAGCGCCGCCAGCAATTTCTCCCACTCGGCAGGAAAGTGGTCGAGAAGTTGCGAGTACTCTGGAAATGTATGAATTCCCGTTGCGCGCAGGCGCACGGAAATGCGCCGGCGAACGCAGCGTTCCTTGTAACTCGCGCACGCAACATTTTTTTCGTTTTCGATCTTCTGCAGCAACGCCGAAAAACCGTCATCGAAAACAGGGAGAGGAAGCAACACTGGCGACGACATTACGCGGCACCGACCGACATGAGGTCCTCAACCGGTTCAACAATTGCTTTCGCACTCACTGCGCCAAGATTTGCCTGAACGATGCGGTTGTCCGGATCGATCGCAAGCGACTGTTGCCAGCTGTCGCGAGCCTCATCAACTGCACCGCGGCGGAAATGAATGTTCCCAAGTTTGAGATGGACGTCGGAACCGTGCAGGGGCGCGAGGCGAACCACGCGAGTGAAGTCCTCGAGTGCCTCATCGTAGCGCTGCACACGGTAGTGGTAGTCGCCAAGATTCTTGTGCAAATGCGGCACGTTGACGTCTTCGAGCAACGCATGTTCAAGAGCGCGCGCCGCAGTTTCGTAACTGCCACGACGCTCGTGCGCGACAGCAAGATTGTTGTGGAGCGTCACAGCATGCGGGTGAATTCCAACGCCTTCTTCGACAATTGTGACGGCGCGGGCAACGTCCCCACCCAATGCGGCGGCAAGGCCCGCGAAATGAAACCACGCGGCGGAGGGTTGGCGCGAACCCCACAGGTTGCGCGCCGATTCAAGGCGTTCCTCGGCGTAACTCAGATTTCCGCCTTTGATTGCGACGACTGCCTGCGACAAGCAGGTGCGTGGATCTTCCGATCCGGCTCGACGAATTGCCTCGGCGAGCGCCGTTTCGGCCTCTGCATAATTTCCCAGTTGCTCGTACGCGAAAGCGAGGTTGTGGAAAATTGGGGCCTTCGCTTCGGGTTGACGCGACGCGGCGTGCAAGGCTTCAACGGCTTCATTCCATTCGTTGCGACGCAGATGTACCAGGCCGAGGTAGAATCGCGCCGGCGTGTCTTCATCGCGAAGTTCGAGGACACGCCTGAATTCACGCTGGGCCTCGTCGTACATCGCCGTTCGATAGAATGCGACACCGAGGTTTCGATGTTCCGCGACGCGACTTTCCGGCGACGGCTGACGCGTGGCCGCGCTCCGTCCAACTCGCTGCGCATATCCGGCCGTGAGCAGACCGAAAATTGCCTTGCCCACTTCGAATTCGTTGAGCCCTGAACGCGTCACGACGGCGGACACATCATTGGTGCCATCCAACCACTGCGCAATGCGCTGCTGTTCGCTGCTTAACGCAACTTCGCGATGCGCAATTCGCCCTTGATCGATTTCGAAAATCAAATCGAGGCTTGGAATCTTCTTGGCAATCAGCGTCCATTCGTCGACGCGTCGTGCTCCCTCGAGAAGCAAAGAATCTGCGTTGATGGAAACGAGATTCTCGCGAAGCGACGGTCGACTTTCCGCTTCGAACGTGAATGTGCCGTGCGACCAGCTGAACAAATGGAATACCGCTTCTTCAACTTGTTCTCGGTACGTGGCTTCCAGTCGTTCGCGATCGACAATTTTACCTTCGAGCAACGCGTCGGCCAATTCGCGGTCGTCGGCCGGACCAGCGGTGGCGACTACGCGCGCCAATGCATCGGGCGTTAGCGCACCATCGCGAACGAGGCGATCACCGAGCCGATCGTAGCGATTAACCAAGGTGGCGTGAACAATGCGCCCGCGATCGAAGTGGATCGCACCTAAACTGCCTTCACGCGCCAAACTGAGGCAGCCGGTTTTTTGACCAAGGGCCAGCAGTTGCAACACGTCCGTGAGACTTGCTTCGCTCAGGCTTCCCTTGATTGCCATTAGCGAAGTTCCTCAATGAGGCGGCCCGACAAGTCTGGCCAATCCCACACAATCTTTTCCTTGTCCTGGAAGAAGTCGTCGAGTTGACCTGGTTCGGGACGGAGTGAAGCGAGTGGCGCGGCCGCCGCTTGCTTGCCTTCCAATTCTTCGCGTGCCATGTCGAGCGAAAGCGCAACGCCATGCAAATCGGCGGTGGCGGTAAGGCGCGTGATGACACCCGCGAGTTCGCGCACACTGGCCGCCTCGCGATCGGACAACCAATTCACAAGTGCTTGCAGAGGATCGTGTCCACTTTCAAGCAGCCAACGTGAAATGAGTTTTTGACGCAGCGCACGATCGGGCGGTTGCAGCGCGACCATCAGCCCGCCTTCAAAACGTGAACGCAAGCGATCGGCCAAGCCGTGCATCTCCTTCGGCGCGCGATCGGCGGTCAGGATGATCTGGCAACCGCGGTCGTAGAGCGGATTGAATAAGTGAAACAGTTCTTCCTGCGTACGTTCCTTGTCACTGATCAGCTGCACGTCGTCGAGAATGAACACATCGGCCGCACGATAGCGCGCACGCCACCGTTCAACGGCCCCTTCCTGCAACGCGGCCACGAGTTCTTCAACGAAGGTGCTCGCTGACAAACACGCGATCGCGAGACGCGGATGTCCAATACGCAACGCATTTCCCATCGCGTGCGCGAAATGCGTTTTGCCAACGCCACTCGGCCCGTAAATGAACAACGGATTGTAGCGTTCACCCGGATTTTCAACGACCGAATCGAATGCTTTGAGCGCAAGCTGAATTGAACTCCCCGATTCAAGTCCGCTGCGCGTGTAAACGGGAAGCGCGATCGGAAGTGGAATGGCCGAAGCCAGCGCGCGATCCACCAACAACTGCGCTTCAGGAATTGATGCCGGATTTTTGAAAGCCGGACGGCCGCGCAATGAAGGATCGAGCGCGACCGCTTGTATTTCGAGACCCTTCAGATGCTCGATGGCGGCTGTGAATGTCGCGAGCAAACCGTTTACGTCGGGCGCCTCTCCCAAATTCATGGCACGCTCGAGCACTTCGGTCGCATATCCTTCATTTCGCCAGAAAGAGCATGCTTCGCCCAAATAAATGCGCCACTTCTCGACCCGTGTGTGCACTTCCTCGGTCACATCGGCAAGGAATCCCTGATATTCCGCTGCGGCCGAGTCATGTGTCTCAGCAACTTCAGGAGTTGTATTTTTCGCGATCACCGGCGCAATGCGATCACCCAGAACGGCACGCACGTCGTTCGAATTTACTTCATGACCATCGAATTGCTGATACGCTGACAGTCGGTTCAGCGCGCCTTTCAATTCGCGAACGTTTCCGAATGGCAGGCGTGCCACTTCGTCGAGCACACCTTCGCCAAACTTGAGCTCGCGTTCAACGCAACTGTTGCGCAGAATGGCCAGACGCATTTCAAAGTCCGGGGACCCTATGTCGGCAATAAGTCCCCCCGACAAACGCGACAACAGGCGTTGATCGACATCGGGTATTTCTTCTGGCGGGCGATCGCTGGTCATCACCAATTGCCGACCACGCCCCTGCATGAGATTGAACAGCTTCAGCAACTCATTCTGCGTTTCGCGGTGTCCCGTAAAGAATTGAACGTCATCAAGTAAGAGCAGATCAACGGATTGATATCGTTGCGCGAACGTTTCGGGCTGCCCCGACGCAATTGCGCGATGCAAACGCTCGACAACTTCCTCACCGGTGCTGAACTCCACTCGCAACGACGGATTCGCCTGCCGCGCGTGAAATGCAATCGCTGCGACCAGATGCGTTTTGCCGAGGCCAGAAGGTCCGTACACAAACAGTGGGTTGTACGCCGAACCCGGCGCTTCTCCAACCGCACGCGCTGCCGAGGCAGCCAAGCGATTGCTCGAGCCAATAACAAAATTCTCAAAGCGATAACCGCCTTCGAGCATCCCTGATGTCACGCGGCGGCCTCAGACTGCGGTGATTGGAATTTTTCCATCTCAAAATCCAGATTTTCGAAATCGATCTCGGTGGACGCTGCTGCTTCATTGGCGACATCGCCAACGCCCAGGCGACGCAACAGTTGCGTTCCAAGTGAACGAAGAGTTTCGACTACACCATCGCCCCCCTTCGCATCTGCACCGAATTCGGGTGCGTGGCGAAAATTGAGCGCGGCCGATAGTTCACCGATTGTCGCGATATCGTCGGGGGGGAAATTCTGTTTGTTGTACTGAAACACGAACGGTAACGAGCGTGCCGAAACTCCTTGCGCGCCGAGAATGTTGTGCAAGTCACGGAGGCTTGTGATGTTTTCGTCGAGCGCCGAAAGACGACTGTCGGCGATAAAGGCGATGCCATCCGCGCCTTTCAGCATCTGCTCACGTGCCGCCTGAAGTTGCGATTGACCGGGAGTCGTGCAAATTTCGAATCGCATTTGATACGGGCCGATTGAGCCGAGGTCCGTTGGCGTGTACTCGAACGTCAAAGTGCGCTCACGACGTGTCGAATATGAACGGAGTTCACCAATTTCTCCAGCAGGAAGTGCCGAATACAAATGCGTCAAATTGCTGGTCTTTCCAGAGCCACCAGGCCCGTAGTACACAAGTTTGCAAGTGATGACGCGCGTCGCGTGATTGACAATTGGCATATTGAGTTCAGCGTCGGGAATTTGAATGCAGCAATGCATGCAATCGAGCAACCAACGCAATTGCTTCATGCGCGTGATCGGCAACGGGGCCCTGCTCATGTGTCTTGAGACACGTGCTCCACTGCGACAATGCTTCAACAAAATCGCCACGTAACGCCGCGGCATCACCAAGTGCATGGTGATCTGACGGATCAATTGTGGCCGATGTCGACGCGTTGCGGCCGTTTAAACGTGGCAACCCTTCGGGGGTGATGACGCCAACGCGGACGGGATCAAAGACTGCATCGTACCCTTCCGGATCGGTCAACATCATTCCCGATGGGCCATCGCCGCGGCTTGGCACCCACATGTCCTTCGGTGCTTCGGGCGGCGTCGGCACAGCAACTGTCGATGACGGCGGCGTTGCGTGCGCGCGCGTGGCCCGCGCGCTATCAAGAATTGTGAGCAGCCCGGTTTCAATCAGTCCGTATACGGTTTCCGCAACGTCCAGTAGATCGCGACCGAGACCGTCGGCGAGTGTAACCAGGTCGCGCTGTCCGTCAACGGCGGTTAACACTTCCCATTGCTGCGGTACCAGGTGCAGCAACGGAAGTTCGGTCGATTCAACATTCACAAACGATGGAACCGCGCGCGCGTGCGGAATGCGATCCGAAATACGCGCCCAGGTTTCAATGCGCCGGGCACCCTCTACCAAAATGATTTCCGTGTTGAGGCGCACGCCAGTATCTGGCATTTCCTTTTGCGGTGCAAATCGAAACGCACCTTCGCGCCACGTAATCAGTTCCAG
This sequence comes from Gemmatimonadaceae bacterium, assembly GCA_040004455.1. Lineage (GTDB taxonomy): Bacteria > Gemmatimonadota > Gemmatimonadetes > Gemmatimonadales > Gemmatimonadaceae > Gemmatimonas. Next base: position 3,505 of record JBDUAX010000062.1, on the reverse strand, counting down.
CGCATCGTTCTCGACTTGCTGACGCGTGCGTTCGGCCCGCGTTTGCTGCTGCGCAAGTGATGCGAACGCCGCGATGCGCGCATCGATAATTGCACCGCGTTCGAACGAGACAACTGCTGTCAACCCAGCGAGCTGCGCAGAGATATGCAGATTGCCTGTTTTCCGGCTGTGCGCGAGAAGTTGAAAGACTTCCTGCAATTCGAGGTCGCGCAGATTGCCTTCGAGTGCCATTACGCGGCCTCCATTTGCAGAGGGCCCGCGCTGGTACTTAGCATTGTCGCCTGCAGCTGCAAGGCCTCTGAATTCGTCGCGTCATGACGAAGCGCGCGTTCCAACGCCAGCCGCGCATCTTTCTCGCGACCCACCTTAAGCAGTGCACCCGCCAACAACGCCAGCGCCTCGGCGTCATTCGGTACGCGATTCAAGTGTGTCACGAGAATGGCCATCGCATCGTGCGCCCGTTCGGCGTCGCAATGCAAGCGCGCGAGTTCAAGCAATCCATCACGCCACGTGGGCGCCGCACTCAACGCGGCGACCAATTCCAATCGAGCCGCAAGCATGTCGTTTCGGCGCCGCAGCATGCGCGCAATCGCAACGCGCGGCGATGGCCGCGTGGGGTCAACGGCCAGTGCGCGGCGGAAAAGAATAATCGCCAATGCATCGTCATTCAACGAGAGTGCAACGTCTCCAACAAAATGCAACAAGGCAGCACTGCGCGAGTCGAGGCGCATGAAGCGCTCAATCGCAACGCGCGCAAGTCTCGCAGCAACATCGTTGGTTTTGGCCGCAGACGCCTGCGCTGCCGCGATGAGTGCCAGCACTTCCGAGTCGTCCGACGACCCCGTATGGCTCGACTTGAGCACACGCTCAAGCAACTCCAGTGCTTCTGCGCCGCGCCCGAGCATGCATCGCGAACGCGCTTCCCCAATCGCTGCCCGCCGCCATACGTTACGCGGGCCAGAGAGTTCGAGCGCCATGCGCACTTCTTCATAGCGCGCGAGAGCCTCACCATGCAAAGAGCGTGATGCAAATGTTTCCGCTTCTTCACAGGCATTTCCGGCGAAAGCGAGAACGGGCGCGGTCGGCAAGAGCTCAAGTCCCCCAACTGCGTCGGGACATTCGTCCTGCAAATCGATACCAACCGAAAGTCTTGTAACGCCGCGTCGTGGCGCCAACGCCCGGGCGCTCTGCGATTCACGCGACGCGCCATCCGCGTCGCCGCGCGCGCGAAGCAAATCCGCCAACGCGTAGCGCGCTTCTGAGTGATCAGGGCGAAGTTCCAATGCGCTCGTGAGTGCCTGCTGTGCGTCGTCATTGCGCTTGAGCGCCGCGAGCACAACGCCGAGATCGAACCACACCTCTGCAACTTGTCCGTGAAAGGACGCGAGTTCGCGCAACAGCGCCAGCGCTGCAAGCGGATCTCCGTTTTGCGACAGCCAGCGCGCAAGATTCAGGCGCGTGCGCACCAGTGTCGGATTAATCGCGACCGCCTGCTGAAACGCCTCCCGTGCCGCGACCGCATCGCCGAGGTCCGCCAACGCCACGCCAAGATTATTGTAGGCCAGAGCATGACGCGGATCGCAACGCAGTGCGCGCCGGTAGCTCTCAGCCGCCAGTTCGACTCCGCCGCGCTGATGTTCAGCAACTCCGAGCTCATTGCGCCATCGAGCTTGTTCACCGTAGTCCAATAACAGTTGCCCGTATGCGGTTACGGCATCACCGCTGTTTCCGGCAACGATATCCAACTCAGCAATTGCATGTCGCACCAGGCGAGCGTCTTCGCCAGCGGCCAACGCGCGCTCGAATTCACGACGTGCTTCGGCAAAATATCCGCGCTGCCTGAACGCGAGACCCAAACCATAGCGTGCGAGCTCAATGCCGGCGTTTGAAGTCATCGTCGCAGCGACAGAAACTGCACTGGGCATACTGCGCAGCGACACTGCCTGTACCGAACGCGGGGTCAGCTTTTCCAGCGAAAGGTTCGGTTGCGCCGATTGCTCTGCCGGATTCAGCGCGGACGCGCGACGGGCGGCTTCCATTCCTGCTTCGTGACGACCCATGTCGCCCAGTACGAAGCCGCGCAACATGTGCGCATCCGCAATTTCGTCGTCGAGCAACAACAATTCGTCTAACGCATCGAGCGCCTGTTCGTTCTGCCCTCGCTGATACAGGACTTCGGCCAAATGCAATCGGGCCATTGGCTCTTCGACGTTCGCGCTAGTCGCGCGTTCAAACCAACGCTGCGCGCGGCGCAAATCGCCGGCGCGTTGTTCCAGCAACCCCCGTTCGAGCAGAGCGGCCGCATCGTCGGGGTCTTCGGCAATCAGTGCATCCAGTTTCTGGGACGCTTCAATCGTTCGGCCAATCAATCGCAGCAGTCTTGCCTGCTCACGGCCAGCTGCCCGGTCATCGGCATTCCGTGCAATGCGTTCGGCCAATTCCGCAAGGCGAACGTCGCAAGCGCCGTCGCTCGCTGCCACCACCTCTAGATTGCGCGCCGCGGTTTGCATGCGCGGGTCAATTGCCAGTGCTTTCAACAATGCGTCGACAGCGTCGGCATGCATGCCTTTGCTGTGATACAAAACTCCCAGGTTATTGAATGCGCGCGGATCGTGCTGGTCGATGCGCTGGGCCAGCGCTCTGAGCACTTCAGTATCGCGCGACGTCGACGACTGGACATGCGTTGCGATCTGGCTTACTTCAGGCCAGACGCAATGCGCGCAACATGACCTGCAACGATGCGGTGTCGGGCAACAGCAGAAAGAATCCGCGCAGTGACTGATTGATGTCGGTGAGAATGAATTCACTTTCAACGCACAAGATGCTGTCGGCGTCGGTTGCGAATTCACCGAATGCGCTGGTCAACACTGCGGCTGACATGTCGATCACGAGTGACGGCGGCGACGGCAGCAACAGCATGCCGAGGAAATCGCTCAACGCGTTCATGTACGCGCCGCTCAGAATGTTTCCCGCTTCCTTGATTGCCGACGTTTCGAGTTCTCCCAGTTCAAGCGACGAACCTACCGGGCGCTTCAACATCAACTCGGCGAGTCGCATTACTGTTGGTTTCGGAAACACCAGCAACGTACGCCCGCTCAAATCACCAAGCATGTGCATCATGACAGCCGCAACCGGTTCTTCTTCCGGAAAGAATTGCGGCGGAATGTCTTCCATGCTCGACACATTGATCGCGGGCACCTTGATCATGATCGTCGAACCCGTCATTTGCGACAATGCAGTCGCGGCGTGCCCTGCGCCAATGTTCGCAGTTTCACGCAGCGCGTCGAGTTGTATGGTCTTGAGTGACCGGATGGCCTCCATCATCGCTCCAAAAAATTGGTTCAGCTTTGACTAAGCTGGGGATGGCCCGATCCGTGTTTTGTCAGTGCTGCGCGCTTCGCTAATTCGTCAGCGAGCGCGCGTGCAAAAGTCAAAGGTTTTTATCACGTAAGGCCGCCTAGATCGACGATGAGCGCAGGGGTACCGTCACCGAGAATTGTCGCTC
>JBDUAX010000418.1:0-4216 GCA_040004455.1 Gemmatimonadaceae bacterium | reverse complement strand
AGCTCATTCACTTTCACCTCGGCAGCCAGATTACCGACATTCGGTTTATCAAATCCGGTTTGGCGGAAGTGGCGCGCTACTACGCGGAAATGCGTTCGCTGGGCGTTGACATCACACACGTCGATGTCGGTGGCGGTCTTGGTATCGACTACGATGGCACCACGTCAACGAACAACGCGAGTGTGAATTACACGTTGCAGGAATACGCCAACGACGTGATTTACACGATTGGTGAATCGTGTCGTGAAAACGAATTGCCAATGCCGAGCATTATCAGCGAGTCAGGGCGTGCGTTGACGGCGCATCACGCGATGTTGCTGCTCAAGGTGATTGATGTTGAATCGCAGGCAGAGCAACCAATGCCGCTGCTCGACGACGACGATTTCGGTTTATTGCACGAAATGTACGAAGACTGGAAAACCATTTCGGAACGCTCGCCAAAACCGCGCAAGGTGCTGGAAGTATTTCACGATGCGTCGTTCGACAAGGAGCGCGCCCGTCAGTACTTCAACAGCGGCGTGTTGGACTTGCGCGGATTGGCGAAGGCTGAGGTGCTGTGGTTGGCTTCGATGAATGCAATCAAGCGCTTGACTTCATCGAACCCCGATTTGTATGAGGACATTCTGCCGGAGCTCGAATCGGTTCTGGTGGATCGCTATTTCTGCAATTTCTCGCTTTTTCAATCCTTGCCGGATAGCTGGGCTATTGACCAGCTGTTTCCCATCATGCCAATTCACCGGCTGGAAGAAGAACCGATGCGTCGCGGCACGTTGCAGGATGTCACTTGCGATTCCGACGGGAAAATCGATCGCTTTATTGGTGGCAAGAACGGGCGACCAAGTTTAGAGTTGCACGAATTCCGCGATGGTGAAGATTATGTGCTGGGCATTTTTCTCACTGGCGCGTATCAGGAAATTCTTGGGGATTTGCATAACCTGTTTGGTGACACCAACGCAGTGCACGTCCGTATCAACGATCAGGGCGGTCATGAGATAACCGACCTGGTTGAAGGAGATACGGTGACTGAAGTACTCAATTACGTGCAGTTCGGAGCGTCACAGTTGTTGGCCACTTTCCGTCGTAAGGTCAACGCGACATCCGGGCTCACTCGTGAAGAAGCAAACGCTTTCATTGCGGATTACGTGGCTGGGTTGGAAGGTTATACGTATCTCGAAGGTGAAGCAGCGCGATAGCCGGCGGCGTATGTTGCCGGTTTCCTACTTTTTCCGGAGGTATTGTGTCGCTCCCGACTGACGCGAGTACGAAGCCGTCTGGTGGTTTGATGGATGATCTGCTTGAGATTTTCGTTAAACCATCTGCCGTATTTGAACGCCGTCGCGATTCCGGATTTGTCGTTCCGGTTGTTGTGCAGATGTTGTTGTTTGTTGTGCTGGCTGTTGGGCTGCATAATTTGATGGCGCCGTATATGGACGCTGACTTTGCACGTGCCATGGCAAAGACCGCAGCCAAGGCCGCAGCCAATGGACAACCAATGCCTGAGCAGGCAACGGCGATGGCGGAGAAGTTCAAGAACGTGGGCGGCTACGTTATTCCGGCAGTGGTGCCGTGGCTTGTTGCAATCATCGGCGGCATTTTTGTTTGGCTGTTCGCAAAAATTGTTGGCGCTAAGCTGCAAGTGGGCCAGGGCATGACAATCGCTGCCTGGAGCTTTTTCCCCGCCATTCTTGCTATGGTTGTTGTTGCGGTGTTCGGCGTCATCGCCGATCCGCAAACGGTGCGCGGCATGTCAGACGCCCAGCTTGGGCCCGCGCGGTTTGTTGACCCCGCAACTGTGTCGCCAATATTGCTGCAGTTCCTGATGCGACTCGATGTGTTTAACATCTGGTCAGTCATTCTCACCGGCATTGGAATTTCCGTCGTCGGGCGTGTGTCTCGTACGGCAGGAATCGGTGCTGCCGTTATTCAGTGGGTTGTCGTGGCTTTGGTGTTCGGTGCGTGCGCGAGTTTGGGACAGTAGTTGTTGCCATAAAGCAGCAGCGAAACGAGCCGATCGAACTTGCCAAGAGGCGTTCTGCTACTGTGCAGAACGCCTCTTGGCGTTTGGAAGAAACCGTTCATCGAGAGTCGCGCATTCACAACGCTTTGAAGGAGTGACTCTAAGCTCCGCCGCAGACTTTGATTTACGGTAACACTTGAGAACTACTTGCTAAAACGTTTCGCTACCTCTCCCCAGTTCACCACATTCCAGAACGCGCCGAGGTAATCCGCGCGACGATTCTGATACTTGAGATAGTAAGCGTGCTCCCACACGTCGACTCCAAGAATGGCCTGCTTGCCTTCCATGAGTGGGTTGTCCTGGTTGGGAGTGCTCATGATGGAAAGCGCGCCATTGGTATTCACCAGCCACGCCCATCCTGAACCGAAGCGCCCAACGCCAGCGGCATTCATTTGTTCTTTGAGCGTCGCGAGCGAGCCGAATGACTTGTTGATCGCGTCCGCCAATGCGCCGGTCGGTTCGGCGCCGTCGTGCGCGCGCATCAACGTCCAGAACATCGAGTGATTCCAGTGCCCGCCACCGTTGTTGCGAACTGCCGTGCGAACCGCTTCCGGAACGGAATTGATTTTGCTGTTCAAATCATCGAGCGACCAACTTGCGAGTTCCGGAGCCTTGTCAATCGCAGCGTTCAAGCTCGTAACATACGCCTGATGGTGTTTGCCGTGATGGATTTGCATGGTTTGCGAATCGATGTACGGCTCGAGGGCCTCGGGTGCGTATGGGAGCGGCGGAAGTGTATGTGCCATAATGAAATTCTCCGAAAAATTTGTTGATGCCCTTTGGTAAGCCCTTGTGGTGCGCTTTGAGAAAACTAATAACCGGGAGAGCTAGACGGCGGCCTGCGATGCCCGCTTGCTGCGTTCACGCCACCAGGCAATAATCGCCGGCAGAATTGAGAGAAAAATCACCAACACGATAATCTTGTCGATGTGCTCTGCAATGCCTGGTACGACTCGGCCGAGCAAATAGCCTATCATGAGCATGCTCCACACCCAGGCCGTTCCCCCGATGACATTGTAGGCAAGAAACGTGGAGTACTTCATGCTGCCAACGCCGGCCACAACCGGAGCGAACGTGCGAATGATTGGCATGAAGCGCGCGATGACGATTGTCTTGCCACCGTGCTTGTCGTAGAAGGCTTGTGCGCGCAACAGATGCTTCCGGTGAAAGAGCAGCGAGTCTTCGCGCGAGAAGATGCGCGGGCCGGCAGCCTTACCAATATTGTAGCCAACTGTATCGCCAATAATTCCGGCAACTGTCAGCAAGCAGCCCAGGTACCATACGTTTAAGCCGAAGCCAGCTTGCGAGCAAAGCAGGCCGGCCGTCACCATCAAAGAGTCGCCCGGAAGAAAAAATCCGACGAGCAGCCCTGTTTCAGCGAAGATGATAATGGTCAGACCGACGTAGCCGGCCCATTGCACCAATGCGGGAAGATCGCGATAGACTCTGTGATAGAAATCGAGAAGGAAATCCAAGAAACCCGATGGTTGAGGTGAAGCGTGAAAGGTCCACAGTGCCGATCATCCGGTCAACCATGAGCGACGAGGTCCTGAGCAACGTTCTCGACGTCTGTGTTGTGGCGCACACGCATTGGGACCGTGAATGGTATCACTCCGCGCCCCGTTTTCGGCAAAGGCTGGTGCCACTGGTCGATGCGCTTCTGAAGGACGATCATAGTGCGAATCGGCCGTTCCTGCTGGACGGACAGGCGGTTGTGCTGGAGGACTATCTGTCTGTCCGGCCCGAACGAATAGAACAACTGTCGGCGCATTTGCGGACAGGGGCAATTGAAGCGGGGCCGTGGTATGTGCTGGCGGATGGATTGATTCCGAGTGGTGAGGCCATTGTTCGGAATCTGTTGGCGGGTCGCCGTGTGCTACTTCGGTTGAATGCAGTTGCTCCCCAGGTCGCGTATTGCCCGGACACCTTCGGACATCCGGCTGCATTGCCGTTCATCGCAAGTGAGTTTGGATTTCCAATGGCGATAGTGTGGCGCGGCGTTGGTGGCGCGCGGTCACCACGCGGAGACGTGATGCGATGGCGCTCCTCGAATGGAGGAAGTGTCATTGTCTATCACCTTCCCCCCGATGGCTATGAGTTCGGGTCTGCGCTCCCGTCGACCTTGAACGGAGCCCAGAAACGCTGGGAGTCTCTCGGCAAGTTGCTGCATTTGCGATCAAGCGTCGGCGTGGTGTACGT
>JBDUAX010000061.1:0-14336 GCA_040004455.1 Gemmatimonadaceae bacterium | reverse complement strand
GAAACCATGAAGTTGCAACATCGACCCTGGCGACGACGCAAAATCACGATCACCCAACGCCCGCGCGGTCGTCACCAACAACAATCCCAACTCCTTCGCGCGCGCCAACAACGCATCAACAATTGTACGCGACTCAGCATCCGCCCAGTGCAAATCGTCCAGCAACAACGCTAGGCGATTCTCATGCGCCACACACTGCAACAACTCAGTCAACGCCAACGCTCGACGACGCACCGCGTCGGAGCCCATCGCCGTATCAAGTGCACGCGACTGTAAATACGCCGATGCCGACGGGGACAAACCAACAATGATGCCGGCGCTCTCCACGGAAATCGCACGTGCACCCCGACGTCCTGCCAACACGCCGGCTATGTTCGCCGCAAACGCACCACTCACATCACGCTCCCCAGGCGACGCGCGCACCTCAACAACCGTTGCACGAACCGCTCGCAACCGCGCCGCAATATCAGACAGCAATCGGGATTTTCCCAAACCCGACGGCGCACTGATGTGAATCCACTGCCCGGGTTTATCAGCACACAATTCATCCCACGCATTGATCACGGTGGAGAATTCGTGTTCGCGCGCAATCAGATCGCGAGCCAACGCAGTTGTTGATGAAACTTCAGACTCACTGGCCTTGCCGTTTGATGCGCCAACCACCCCCGAGCGCGCGCGAACAGCACGCACTAATAATTTCGTCGCTTGCTCCAACTCATCGCCGTCGTCCGCCAACTGCAGCTCCAACGCATCCGCTTCGGCCAACGCCGACAAGTGATCACGCGCGCTTAACTGCGCCTCCAGCAAAATTCGCCACGCACGTTGCTCGCCGCGCATTTCATCCCGGGCACGACGTGCAACTGCAACTGCCTCCCGCGCTTTTCCGGTCGAGAGCAATTCCTTCGCCAGCGCGTCGGACGCCCCAAGAAACAGCTGCGACAAACGCATGCGTTCTACCGACGCCCACTGCTCCATGCCGGCCGATCCAGGAGCCGCGAAGCCGTCGAGGAACGCGCCACCGTAAGCCGCAACCGCTTCGCTCCAGGCCTCACGTTCGACAGCACTTTCAAACACGTCACGATCCGTATTGAGTGACGCAATCAGTCGCAGCTGATCGCCGTCGCTTTCGATGATATCGGCGCCGAGTCGCTGCCTGATGTAGAAGAGCGTCTGGCGAAGATTTTGACGGCCACGCGAATCGGCGTCTTCGGACCAGATCAACGAAATCATTCGTTCACGCGACGCAGACCGTCGAAAAGCACAATCGAGATACGCCAGCAACGCGAGAGGCTTGCCCAGAGGCAACAAGTATGGGTCGGTCGCCTTGCTGGTGCCGACATGCACGTGACCTAGCCAACTGCCGCGAAACGTCTGCGTCGGATTGAGAATGTGAGCGGAGCCGCCTTCTTCCACCAATGTCATGCGCACCCCGGTTCGAATGAGTTCCGCCATAACTTCGTCCTCGCGGTACAGATAACCAGTGTCAGCTGCGCGTCAGATGCGCGTTTGACAGCCGCATAACACTTTTATATCACCCCGGCGGCCCCATCCTTGTACGCCGGATTTTAGCTTGCCCTGTGCCCGCCCCAATCCCCCGTTAACGATTCGAGAAGCCTTGCCGCCCGTCCCAATGCCCTCATTTCTTAATGCGCATCCACAACATATGATTCAGCGCGTGAAGCAATGCTGAGAACCGCCAAGTGGCCTGATCGTTGCACTAAAGCAACTGAGTGATGTCGTAGTTGATTGCCGCGAAGGAACCCCGCGCATTCGGAATGCTCCCCCGGGCGCACGATTCTCCTCAGGACCCGTCACGAAGTGCGAACCGGCAATCCCCCCGATTGCCGTACTCTTTTACCTGAAGTGTTGGAGGTTGGTGATCGTGAGTAACTCGCGAGCTTTCGTTTTGTGCGCCTTGATTGCAATTGCCGCCACAGCCTGTGGTTCGGATCCGACATCTCCAACTCCGGACTTGAAGCTCACCCCCTCCACTACCGCCGTTGCAACTACCAAAGGCCAGGCAATTTCCTTTACGCCGGCGACAGCGAGTGGTGGGTCTGGGTCGTACGCGTTTTCTACATCCGGCCTGCCACAAGGGCTCAACATTGACGCCGGAACCGGACGCATATCCGGAACGCCCACCGCACCGTTCGCGACCGCCAGCCTCGCCATTACCGTCACCGACACGAAAACACAAACGACCGCCTCGGCCACGTACTCGTCGTTGACCGTGAATGACGTTCCGGTTGCACCGCCAAATGCGAACTATGCGAACGTTCAGATCACGCAGAACGCTGCCGCAAGCGGCATTAGTCCGTTTGCCAGCATTACCGGTGGCACTGCGCCATTTGCGTTCACAATTAATCCGGCGCTACCAGCAGGACTGACACTGAATGCGTCGACGGGAATTATCAGCGGCACTCCCACCGAAACTGTAACCGGAAAATCATTTGTACTGACCGGCGTTGACAACGCTGGCTCATCGTTCGGCGTCACCTTCGTAATGACTGTCAATACGGGGCTGACGCTCACGACGACGACTGTTACGGCGCTCGAATGCACGATCAATGCGAATTGTTCCTTTACACCGTTCACCGTAACTGGTGGATCCGCACCAATCGCGTTCACGATCTCCCCAGCGTTGCCCGCCGGTTTGTCAATCAATTCTTCGACAGGTTTGATTAGCGGACAAACCGGCACGGCGTCTGCCGCTGCGACCTATCGAGTGACTGTAACCGACAAGTCGCTCGCAACGGCGTTCAAAGATTTCACCATTGCGATCAATCAAGCGGTTACAGCAACTGCATCACTCACAACCAAAAACTGTACGCAGAACACGCCCTGTTCTTTCACCCCGGTTCAAGGAAGTGGCGGCACTGCGCCACTGGCGTATTCGGCGACCCCACTCGCGGCAGGACTTTCAATCAACAGTGCGAATGGCGCAATCAGTGGCACGCCCACTGCCTCCCAATCGGCGGCGACTGTAACGGTTACCGTGACAGATTCCAAAGGCGTTTCTGCAACGAAGACATTCTCACTCACGGTGAATCCGTCGGTGGTTACATCCGTACTCGTGGCGAACAAAACGTGTACAGCAACCGCACCGTGTTCTTCAATCCCCGTGTCGGTGACAAGCGGAACGGGAACTTCTCCGTTCGTTTACACCATCAGTCCGGCGTTACCTGCTGGTCTCGCCTTTGATCAAGCGACGGGGCAACTCACCGGACCAGCTGCTGCGCAGAGTGCCAGCAACTACACCGTGTCAGTTACCGATGCAAACGGCGCCGCGGGATCGAGTCGCCAATTTTCGCTTACGGTCAATCAAGTTCTGACCACTGTTGGACCGAGCACTGCGCTGGGTTGCACGCAAGGCTCTGCATGCACGATTGCAACTGTTTCTACCAATGGCGGAACACCGCCGCTTCGTTATGCGCTAACGGGACTGCCAAACGGAGCAACTCTCAACTCACTCACTGGTCTCAATTTCAATACGCAGACTGGCGTCATCAGCGGCATTGCGTCCAGTGCTCTCGCAGCAGTGAACGTTTCGGTCACCGTAACTGACGGCGCTGAAGACGCTCCGCAGTTGACCTCAGCCAAGTCGTTCCTGTTCAGCGTGGCGGGCCCGCTCGTGGTAACCGTGAACAGAGCGCAGGTTGGCTACACCGCAGGTATTGCATTCCCCACTGGTGCTGCCGCAATTCAACCGGTCTCCGGTAATGGTGGTCAGGGAACATTGACCTACCAAATTGCACCGACGCTTCCATCGGGATTGACGTTCAATACAACCAACGGACAAATCACCGGAACGGCCAACGCAGCGACGTCGACGACAACGTACACCGTCACCGTTTCAGATCAGGCAGCAGCTTCTGGAACCGGAACCTTCACGCTCACCATCAATTCCACGGTGATCGCAAACGTCGCTCTCGCAAACGTTCAGTGTACAATTGGCTTTGTTTGCAACTTCGCGCCAATAACTGGTATGCAGGGTACTCCCGCTTACACCTACACGGTACCGAGTTCGCCAGCCGGTCTCTCGTTTGATGTTTTGTCTGGCAACTTCTCGGGAACTCCAACTGGCACTCCAGGAACGACCAGCGTCACGGTTACCGTGCGCGACGCGTCGGGTGCGACGGCAACCGGTCAATTCCAACTGAGTTACAACAACGCGGTTTCTACGGCCGTCGCCGTCGCGGAAATTGGTTGTGGCGATTTCGCTGGCAACGGATGCACTCCGGCCTTGCCTGTTACACCCGTGACAATCAGCGGTGGTAGTCCAATAGTCGCGGCGTTTATTTCACCCGCATTGCCTGCCGGACTCACATTCAACGCTTCCAACGCTTCAATCACCGGCGGTCCGGCGACCGTCGGAATTGTTCCAGCGATTTTCACAATAACTGCCACGGACTCGAGAGGATCCACCTCGTCCAGGACGTTCACATTGAGTTCGATTACGACCACGTTGAACTCAGCGACGAACGCTTGCACAATCAACGTGGCGTGTCCCTTCTCGCCGGTCACCGCAAACGGTGGCAAAGCACCGGTGGTTTACACCGCATCGGCGACACTACCGACCGGACTCGGCATCAACTCGACAACCGGTGCGATTGCTGGTACTCCAACAGTTCTTCAGAGCGCAACTTCCTACGACGTCGTTGCAACCGATGCGCTCGGTCGAATTTCCAAAAAAACAATTGCCATCAGCGTAGCCACTCCGCCCGCTCTGGCAGCCACCGTACTGCTTCCGAACATGAGCTGCGGTGATTTGAACGGTTGTAATCCGACCCCTGGCAAGCCCGTCGCGGGCAGCGGTGGAACAGCACCGCTCACGTACAGCATTTCTCCCGCCCTACCGGGAGGGATTGCTATTGATGTAAACACGGGAGTCATCACGGGAATTCCGACTGCGTTTTCGGGATCGACTTCGTACACGATTACCGTAACCGACGCGATAGCAGCGACGGTAGCCAGGAATTTCAATTTGAGTTCGCTTCTGTCAAACCGCGCATTGGCGACCACTTCCTGCACTACAGGATTCTCGTGTCCATTCACGCTTGTTCAGAGAGCGGGCGGCACTGCGCCATTCACTTTCTCCATTAATCCGACGTTGCCTGCAGGGCTCAGCATCAACGCAATAAACGGAGCAATTACCGGAACACCGACGGCTGACTATGCAGCGGCGACGTTTGAAATCACCGTCAGCGATTCGGTTGGCAGTACATCGAAGAAGTCGTTCACATTTTCTGTCAATCCACCGATAACAACAACGCAAGCCATCGCTGAAATCGGTTGCGGCGATGTAAATGGTTGTACTTCGGCGTCACCATTCACGCCGGTCACTGGCCAGCAGGGCTCGTTGCCTTACAGTTTTGCATTGACCCCCACGCTTACGCTACCCGCTGGATTCGTGTTTTCGACGAATACCGGCGCAATAACCGGAACGCCGACAGCTGCGCTCGCGTCGACGACATTCACGGTTACGTTGACAGATTCCTACGGCTCAACTTCGTCCAGGACGTTCCTGCTCAGTTCATTGCTGTCTACTCTGGGAGCGCCGTCCTACAACTGCACGGGCGCAGTTATCTGCACATTTACCCCCGTAACCGCGAACGGCGGAAAGGGACCGTTTAATTACAGCATTAGCCCGGCTCTTCCCGCCGGACTTGCATTTGTTTCTGCGACGAATCCGCAAATTACCGGAACTGCCGCCGCAACACCGATAAACACTCACACGGTTACGATCACCGACGCACTAGGTCGCACAACAACAAAATCGTTCACGCTGGTCGTCAACTAATTCGAATCGGCGATTAGGCCGCAAGCGTAGCGTTCGTGTGTTTGAAGGTCGGCGCAGCACTCTTGCGCCGACCTTCTGCATTGATGAGTGTCAGCCGCGTTCGTGAAAGATAGGGTTCGTCTCAAAATTCACATTCCAATCGCCCGCATCGGCGCCACGCGCGACGCTCTCACCGCCGGCGATAGCGCTGCCAACGCCGCACTCGCACAAAGCACCACGACCGCGCCGATCAGCGATACAGGATCTATCGCGCCGACACCATGCAGTTGGCTGCCAAGCAACCGCGTCAGCGCCAGACACGCGGGCATTCCAATCGCGACGCCCAACAATACCAAACGCATTGCATCGCCGAACACCATCCGCAACACGGCCGAACGGTCGGCACCCAACGCCATACGGAGTCCGATCTCGTTCGTACGACGACTTACCGCATATGACATGACACCATACAGTCCGATTGCGGCCAACAGCAACGCGAGCCCCCCCAACGCGAGCGCAAGACGCATCAGACTGCGTTCACCACTTAAAGAACGCTCCATTCGCACCGCCACTGATGCGATACCCGCGACTTCGATGGAACCATCGACGCGCTTCACCGTCGATCGCATTAGCGGACCGATTTTCCCAGGATCACCAAGTTCGGTTGATTTCACAAGGACGATCAAGTTTCGCGGAGTACTGGAAGCGTTCTGCAAATACGGGACGTAAAACCGCGGCATCGGTGGCGCGCTAAGCGCGTTGTCCTTGATGTCAGCAATCACGCCAACAATGCGCAGCTCGGAGTTGCCGTTTTTAATTGTCGCACCCAATGCAGTGCGTCCAGCAAAAAAAACGCGCGCGAGCGACTCGTTAATCAGCACAACTCGTTCGCTCTCTGCCACATCATGTTCATCAATGTCTCTTCCGACAATAATTCGTGCACCGATGGTTTTCACGTAGTTCGGTCCTACTGCATCGAAACCGGCGTTGATGTCTTCTCCGTTCTTCGTAACGAATCCCGGAACGGAGACAGTTACTTGCATACTGCGCCCCGAAAACAAGCCGCTCTCCGAATACGAAACAGATTTCACCCCTGATTGCGACGACGTTTCACGCCGCATTGTTTCTGCGAGAACTGCCAGGCGCTTGTCATGGTATCCAGCGCCATCTGCGTCAAGATCGACGGTGAGCAAATGTGCTTGATCAATTCCCGTTTCAGCAGTCTCCAACTTTCGCAGATCGCGCGACAATAAACCAGCGCTGACAATCAACACCAGCGACAGCGCGACTTGACCGGCAACGAGTGCTTGATTGAGCCCAATGCGACCGATTCCGGGTACGCCGCGGCGGCCACGCTCCCACCCAATCGTGCCGCGCATTGCGGTTGCAAGATTCACCTGCGAAGCGCGCAGCGCGGGAATCAACCCAAAGAATACCACTGACACAATCGCGACAACTGCAGCAAACAGCAGCACGATTGGATCGAGCGAAAAATCAATACTTGAAGGCCCGGCGTTCGGTTCCATGGCGATGATCAGACGAATACCACCCCAGGCCACAAGAATTCCCCCAAGCGCACCACCAACCGCGAGCAACGAACTCTCGGTTACGAGTTGCCGCACCAATCGCCCACGACGAGCGCCGAGTGCAAGTCGGACACTCATTTCACGTCCGCGCGCAACCCCACGCGCCAACAAGAGATTCGCGACGTTCGCACACACGAGCAGTAACAACAAGCCGACTCCCGCCATTAGCACCGCCAGCGGCGCGGCCATCTCCTTTCGCGTTCGCGAAAACCCGCGTTCGCCAGACGAAATGACGACTTCAGAGGTCTTCGCATTCGTGTCGGTGTTGTGGTCGTGAATCCACACACGAATGCGCGTCGTGAGTGAACTCTGTGCTTGGGAGAGCGTGAGTCCGGATGGAACGCGCTGCAGCAACAGCAGCCACGACGCATCCGCGCTCTCGAGTAGCGGCTGCGCGGGGCTCAATATTGGCTGCGTTGCGAGCGGCAGCCAAAAATCCTGCGGCTGGCCTACAATTTCGCCAAAAAATTCTTCGGGAGCTACACCAACAACAGTGAACCCGGTGCCGTTAATAACAATTGTGCGACCGACAACGTTTGCATCGCGATTGAATCGACGCGTCCAATACGCGTCACTCAAAACCACCACGGGAGAAATGCTGCCATTGCCATCTTCGCGAGCGTCGAACGTTCGGCCGAGCGCAGCGCGAACTCCCAGCACATGGAAATAGTTTCCTGAAACGATTCGAGCGCGCGGGTGCTCCACATCCACCTGCCCTTCAGTCGCCCGCACACTTAACCTCGGCGCCAGCCCTGAGGCCAGTAACTCCGGCCCAAGTACGCTGTCAGTGCGCAGCGCACGATACATCGGAACTGAAATCAGTTGCGTGATCGGATCGCCTCGCGACATGGATGACACTTGCGAAGGATCACCAATAGCCAGCAGTCGCTTTGCGTTGGCGACGGGAAGGGGTCGCAACAGCACGGCATTCACGAATGTGAAAATGGCGGTGTTCGACCCGATTCCCAGCGACAGCATGATGATAACGGCCGATGCAAACGCCCAGTTGCGCTGCAGCAATCGCCAGGCGTAGTGAAAGTCCTGCGCCAATTCGTGCAGAAGATTCATTCGATTGTTGGTGCGCACTCGCTCGTGGTCGAGATCGATGCAGCTGCCGCGAACGCCGTCGACATTTCCAAATTGCCTCTCCGCTTCGCGTCGCGCTTCTTCTGAGTTCCATCCTTGTGCAACCAGCGCATCGACGCGCGTGCTTAAATGAAATTCGAGTTCTTCGTCAACGGCGCGCGGTACACTATCGCGTGCGTTTTCGTGTTGAAAGAATCGACGACGAATCATGCGTTCACCCCAAGTGGCGTCGATGCGCTCAACGCTTTCGAGACTGCTTTCGCGTAGCGCGCCCACGCCGACGTTTCGCTAACGAGTTGCCGCTTTCCGCTTTTACTGAGCGAATAGAATTTTGCCTTGCGATTATTTTCGGAGACTCCCCACTCGGCGATCAGCCAGCCGTCGCGTTCGAGACGGTGCAGCGCCGTGTACAACGGCCCTTCTTCGACAAGAATCTCTGTTTCAGTGATTGTCTTCACCCATTCGGCAATTGCGTAGCCGTGGCGTGGTCCCCAGCAGAGTGCCTTGAGGATGAGGACGTCGAGTGTACCGCGAAGCATTGCGCCGTCGGAGCCGAGCATGTGTTCCCCTCTGAATTAGAGGGGAAGATGACTGGGATATCGCGATGCGTCAAGGGCGCAGGTACGAAACGATCGGATGGTGAGCGTGCCACAAGCACGAGCACAAGCACAAGCACTAGCACTAGCACTAGCGCGCCACCCCCATTCCGACCACATTCCGCGAGCATTCCAACCAATTGACTGAGGAATTCCAAGTGCGTCATACGCTCATTCGCGCTGCAGTGTTTGCGGCGACGTTCGCCTCTACTGCGTTAGCCGTTCCCACGCAAGCATTCGCGCAGCAACCGACCGCGGCCCCACCGCTGACGCAAAAACTGATCGTCAGCCCCAACGTTATCGTTGGCACGTTGCCAAATGGCCTTCGCTATTACATCAGAAAGAACTCGGAACCGTCGAAGCGCGTCGAGTTGCGTCTGGCCGTGAATGCGGGTTCGGTTCTTGAAAACGATAACCAGCGGGGTTACGCGCACTTTGTCGAACACACTGCCTTTAACGGCACAACGCATTTCAAAAAGAACGACCTGGTCAAGTACCTGCAGTCAATCGGCGTACGCTTTGGCGCCGATCTTAACGCGTACACGGGTTTCGATGAAACCGTTTACGAATTGTCGATACCAACAGACACCGCAAAGCTTGTTGAAACTGCCTTCTCGATTCTCGAAGATTGGGCGCACGGCCAGACGTTCGATTCAACGGAAGTTGTCAACGAACGTGGGGTTGTAAACGAGGAGCGTCGCGCATCACTTGGCGCTGGGGAGCGCATGCAACGCGAATTCATCCCAATCATTTTGAAGGGTTCGCCTTACGCCACGCGGCTTCCGATCGGCACCGAAGAAAGCATACTGCATGCCGAAGCATCGGGGTTGCGCAAATTTTATGAGGATTGGTATCGCCCCGATTTGATGGCGGTTGTTGCTGTTGGTGATTTTGACGTCGCGACCATCGAAGGGCTCATCAAGAAACATTTCGGTGGAATAGCGCCGGCCCGGAACGCTCGCCCGCGCGTAAATGCGGCAGTTCCATCAAACGTTCTGCCCCTCGTTGCGATTACATCAGACGCCGAAGCCACGGGGTCGAGCTTTACAATTTTTTACAAGCGTCCCGGACACGCGGCATCGACCGTTGGTGACTATCGCAACCAGCTTATCGAGCAGCTGTACTTCAACATTCTCGGTTCGCGTCTTCGCGAGATTGCTCAAAAGCCCGACGCACCTTTCCTGGGCGCGTCGGCTTCGAACGGTTCTTTCATTGCGCGCAACATCGACGCGTTCACATTGAGCGCCGCTGTAAAAGATGGAGGCATTCTGCGCGGTGTTGAGGCCGTATTGCTCGAAGCGCGTCGCGTTGATCAATTCGGATTTCTCCCAGCAGAATTGCAGCGGGCGAAAGATGCAACGTTGCGGGGATACGAGCGCGCGTACGCAGAACGAGCAAAGACGAATTCGGCGGCACTCGTTGGCGAATTGGTGCGCAATTTTCTGGTGGCGGAAGACATTCCCGGCATCGAATCCGAATACGAGCTGACCAAAGCGCTGCTCCCGGGAATCACCTTGCCAGACGTAAATACGTTGGCGCAGGGGCGTATTACCGATGACAATCAAATTGTGTTGGCAACGGTACCTCGCAAAGCGGGCGTGCCAATTCCAACGGAAGCAGAAGTGCTCGCGGTGATGGCTAAAACGGCCAAGGCACCGATTACCGCGTACACCGAAACACTGGGAGACGAACCTCTGCTCGGCAAAGTGGCGCCAGCTGGTCGCATCGTCAGTGCAAAGAAGAATGAAATTGTTGGAGTTACTGAATGGAAACTTTCCAACGGTGCACGCGTGCTGATCAAGCCGACCGACTTCAAGGCCGATGAAATACTGTTTAGCGCGTACAGCCCCGGCGGCACGTCACTTGTGCCAGATGCGGAGTTTCTCACCGCATCGAACGCGAGCGTTATTGCAGGGTTGAGCGGCCTAGGAAATTTCAGCGCCGTTGATTTGCAGAAGAAGCTGGCTGGTAAGGCCGCGAGCGCGAACGCGTCAATTGGCGCGACATCAGAAACACTTGGCGGTGGTGCGTCACCAAAGGACATCGAAACACTGTTCCAACTGGCGTACCTTCGTTTCACTGCCCCGCGCCTTGATACCATGGCGTGGCAGTCGGCCAGACAGCGTACCGAAGCGGCACTTGCCAATCGCAGCGCAAGTCCGATTGCTGCGTATGGCGACACCATCAATGCGACCCTGTCGCAGAACAACTATCGCACGCGCCCGCTGACGGGCGCGATGTTGTCCGAAATCAATCCACAACGCGCGTTGGCGTTTTACAAGGACCGTTTTGCAAACGCTGGCGATTTCACCTTCGTGTTTGTGGGCAGCGTGAATGTTGATTCACTCAAGCCGCTGGTTGAGAAATATCTTGCTTCGCTGCCGGGAACCGGCCGCGTTGAAACGTGGAAAGACGTTGGTGGCTCACCGCCATCGGGCGTGGTCAACAAAATTGTGCGCAAGGGTTCAGAGCCGCAGGCGCAAACGGCAATTTTCTTTCACGGGGCATTCAACTACACACCGCAAACGCGTCTCGACATGCTCGCGCTTACGACGCTCGCGCAAATGTGGTTGACCGATGCACTGCGTGAAGAAATGGGGGGCACCTATAGTCCATCATTGGGCGGGGGCGGCGTAAAAATTCCGCGCCCCGAATATTCAATTACGGTGCAGTACACGTCGTCTCCCGACAATGTCGACAAGCTCAGTGCGCGTACATTTCGTGTTATCGATTCACTCAAGGCGCACGAGCCGAACGCTGCCGATTTGCAGAAAGTGAAAGAACAGATTCTGCGAACGCGCGAAACAAGCCTCAAGACCAACGGCTATTGGTTAAGCAACATCTCCGCCCGCGATCAGAACGGCGAAGATCTCTCGTCTCTCCAGGGGGCGTATGACGACATGGTCAAATCACTGACTGCCAAACAAATTCAGGATGCAGCCAAGTTGTACTTTGATACCAGGCAATATGTGAAGGTCGTCCTTCTCCCATCAACAACGCCATAACGATCATCGATGACACTTAACAAACGTTGCTTCATATGGTACGCATGCTCGATTGCCACGTTGACCTCGTTCCCCTTCGCGGTCAACGCCCAGGATCGCCTCAAAACCATGCAGGGCTACGATCAGTTCAGCCGCATGACTGCGCAACTTGCCGGCGCACCCGCAATGAAATCGGGTGCCGTTAACTCCACATGGAGCGCTGATGGCAAATCGCTCGAATACAACTGGAACGGCAAACGCAATCGCATCGACTTCGCATCGAAGAAAGTCACGCCGATTGGTGATGCAACGAACGATTTCGGGGGCGGACGCGGTGGCAGGTTTGGCGGAGGCGGCGGGCCGGCGCGCGGTCGCCAATTTGACGTCGCATTTTCGTCAGACAGCGCGCTCAAGGCGGTGTACCGCGATCGCAATTTGTTCATCAGCAACGCAAACGGATCGAACGAAACGCGCATCACCAGCGACGGGAGCGTTGAAAAACGCATCAAGAACGGCACCGCCAGCTGGGTATACGGCGAAGAACTCGCGCAGAACACCGCGTTCTGGTGGGCGCCTGGCAACAAGTTCGTCGGCTACTATCGCTTCGACGAAAGCGGCGTGCCCGACTACTTTCTGCAACTTGATCAAACAAAAATTCAGAGTTCCGTCGACACCGAAGCGTATCCGAAATCGGGGGTTGTGAATCCGGTTGTCGATTTGTTTGTGTACAACGTTGCCACCAGGCAGTCAGTGCGCATGGATGTGCGCGACGGCAAACCGTTGGACAACACAGTCGTTGGTCACTACGTGTACAAGGTGGGTTGGACCCCCGACGGAAGTGAAATCACGTTCAATCGCACCAACCGCCGTCAGAACATCATGGAGTTCACAGCGTGCAGTCCTGAATCAGGAAAATGCCGAGTGATCGTTCATGAAGAGTGGTTGCCAAGTTGGACGGAGAACCGTCCGCTCATGCAATTCCTGAAAGACAACAAGCGGTTCATCTGGGAATCAGAGCGCAATGGTTTCAAGAATTACTATTTGTACGATCTCACTGGAAGACTCATCAATCCGATCACGACGTTGAACGCGGAAGCCGCCAACGTTGTAAAGGTCGATGAAGCGACGAACACCATGTGGTACACCGCGCGTGACGGCGACAATCATCTCAAACTGCAGTTGCATCGCGTTGGGTTGGATGGCAAGAACGAGAAGCGCCTCACCGACCCCGCGTTTAATCACGGCATTTCGCTGTCACCCGATGGCAAATATTTCGTTGACGTCGCGCAAACGCATGACATTCCGCCAACCAGCCGTCTCATTGACGGCGCCGGCAAAATTGTGGCGGAATTGGCGACCAGCGACTTGAGCAAGTTCGATGCATTGAAGTTACGCAAAGTCGAGATGTTCACCTACCTGGCAGCCGATGGTAAAACACAATTGCATGGCTCGATTGCGTTCCCATCAAACTTCGACGCATCAAGGAAATATCCGATTCTCATGTCGGTGTACGGCGGCCCGGCGTCGGGCAGCAACACGCCAACCGAAAGTTTCACGATGCCCAGTGCGACCGCGGAATACGGTTTCCTGATGGTAAACCTCGAATCGCGTTCAACGCCTGGCATGGGCAAACGCACACTCGACGCCATTTACGAAAAACTTGGCCAGGTCGAAATGGATGATATGGCTGAGGGAATGAAGTCGTTGTTCCCTCGCCCGTACGTCGACAAAGCGCACGTGGGGGTGTACGGCACGTCGTACGGTGGATACTCGTCAGCAATGTTGTTGTTACGTCACCCCGAAGTGTTCTCGGCGGCCGCAGCGCAGTCGCCCGTTACCGATTGGCGTCACTACGACTCGATTTACACTGAGCGTTACATGTGGATTCCGCAGGAAAACAAAGCGGGCTATGATGCGGGTTCAACACTCACGTACGCCCCTGAGCTGAAAGGCCGTTTGATGCTGTACTACGGCACGGCTGACAACAACGTGCATCCGTCGAACATGATGCAGCTCATTGCGGCGCTGCAACGAGCGGGAAAGAGTTTCGACGTGCAGGTTGGGCCAGATCAGGGGCACAGCGCCATGAACAACGGGCGGATGATGGAGTTCTTCATTGAGAATTTGATGCCGCGTGGGGGTAGTGTCCTGAACTGAGAGCACGCAGAGGTGCACTGAGAGCAACGCAGGATACAGAGCGTTCGCGCGGTGGCCCGGAGAACCCAGGGAGAAAGAAACAAAAGGCACTCGCGCCGAGACGCCGAGGCGCAGAGAACTGATTTTTGAAAAATATTTTTCTTGTTCG
>JBDUAX010000417.1:0-4230 GCA_040004455.1 Gemmatimonadaceae bacterium | reverse complement strand
GACAGAATCACCTTGTCACCAACTTTCAGTCCGCTTGTAATCACCACTGCATTGACTGAACTGGCGCCAAGTACAACGGGAACCCTCACTGCTTCCTTACCATCTTCGGTAAGCTTGAACAATCCGACTGCGCCAGTTCCGGAACCCGCTGCCGGGCGACCCGTGTAGAGCACGTTCTTGAGCTTCTCGATTTGAATCGTGCCGTCGACACTGAGATCGGGCACGGCACCGGCGGGGAGCGTTCCGATGAGTTTGACGTCGATTGTGACCGTGCCACCGCTCGCGGCCGCATCCTTTCTTGAGACAGTGCCAGCGACCAAACCGTTGCGCGTATCAACCGACGCGATTTGGCCGAGTTGCACATCCTTCGCCAACGATTCGGGGATGCGGAGTACTGCCTTCAGATTGCCAGGCTGCACCACCTTCGCCAGCACGATTCCATCCTGTACGTATTGTCCTGCCTGCAGTGTCAAATCCTGCAAAACACCCGCTTCCGGCGAGCGCACATTCAAAGAGGCAAGCCTCGATTGGCGCTCGTCGGCGATCGCGCGCAACTGCTTCACGCCCGCCGCCTGCGTTTCAATTTGCGAATCGATTGCCTGTTTCATGAGCTTCAATCGATCCTGCTCAATGCGATAACGAATGGTCAGTTCTTCTGCATCGGCCTTCTGATTGATTGCGTCCATCTTGGTAATCATTGCTTTCGGCAACAGCGTGTCGGCGGCTTCGGCCTGCTGTTTCGCTTTGATGTATGCAGTCTTGGTCGAGGCAACGATCCCTTCCTGGCTCAGCTCCGAACTGCGCAACGTTGTCTTCAAATTCAACAGAGTGATCTGCGCTTCCCGCACCTGCTGTTCGGCCTGCATCGTCAGGATTTGTAAATCGGGACTCGACATCTCGATGAGAAGTTCCCCTTTCGCGACCGTCTGGCCCGCCTGCGCAACCAGTCGTTCAACGCGTGCGGTTGACTGAGCGGTAATCCAGCGAATTTGTTCGGGAACCAGCGTGCCGGGGCCGCGCACATCGCGCGTGAGTTCTCCTTGACGCACGGAGTCGGTCAGAATGGTTGCGCCATCAATGGTCGGCGCTGCTGGCTTGAGTTTTGACAACGCGTAAGTCGCGACTACCGCCGCGACAATTCCGACCGCAATGCCGATGTTTCGGCCAGTCTTTTTCTTGGGCGCGCGGGCTACGTCCACTATGAATGCACAGGTACAGGGGGCTTCGAGAGCCGGAATGGCTCACGTTAGAAGCAAGGCAAACGCCGTGCCGCAACGGACGGAATTTGTGTAACGGTGAAACCGTTGCGATTGAACGACTTACGAAAATCTCCCCAGGTTCAGTAGCGCTTCCACTGTTCGATCTCGTGAATGCGCGTCCCATTATCGGACACCGGCCATTCCTAGACGGTTGGAAATTTCAGCGAGTTTCAGCGCCGGCACCCGGAAACCGCGACAAGAGGGAAGCGTGTTTTGCGTCGTCGATGTTGCCGCCGCTTACAATTGCGACCACCGCACCTTCGAGATTGGAAATCTTGTTGTACCTGAGCGCAGTCGCAGCTACCGCGCCCGCCCCTTCAACTTTCAGTCCTTCGGCACGCCACAGCCAGGCAATGGTCTCCCCGATTTCCTCTTCGGTGATCGTGACAATCTCATCGGCGCAATACTGACCAATGGCGAGTGCTTCGTCGTCAATTTGTCCTGCGAGACCGTCCGCGAGGGTTGGAACGCTTGCAATCTCAACCACGTGACCGGCTGCAACGCTCAGCGACATTGCGGCAGTATTCACGCTTTGCGCGCCAACAATCCGCACGTGAGGAGCGAGTTCGCGCATCACCGCACCAATACCGCCAAGCAACCCACCACCGCCGGTACACACCACCAACGTTTTCAATTCCGGCAGCTGTTCGAGCACTTCAAGTGCAACGGTTCCTTGCCCAGCCAACAGGACGTCACCCAAACACGGATTGATAAACGGAATTCCGTGAGACGCCGCGTGCGCCCTGGCCCGGACCATCGCTGCGTCGTAATCGGGTTCTTCGTCGTTTACCGTGGCGCCCAGTTTGGCGATTCCATCTTTCTTTACCCCAGGCGCAGTTGCTGGCACGTACAACATTGCCGGCGCACCAAACGCATGTGCTGCGAACGCAACACCGAGCCCGTGGTTGCCAGCGCTCGATGCCACGACGCCGCGCGCCCGTTGTTCCGGTGTTAACGATGCCAGTACGTTGAAGGCACCACGCACTTTGAACGAACCGGTTTCTTGTTCGTTTTCGCATTTGAAATACACGTCGTGTCGTGTATTCTCGGACAACTGTGCCGATTGAAGCAATCTCGTTTGCAGAACAACGGAAGCGATGCGAGTGGCAGCTTCACGAACATCTTGCACTGACGGCAGAAAATCGGGGCGCGGAATTTTTGTCATGATTGAAAGTGAAACGACGCGCGATTACAGTGCAAGCAGCTCGCTCGTTCCATTCCATTTACGAAGGAATGGACCAGTGTCGAATTTCAGTCTGACACGCGCAGTCAGCATGGGCCTGATGCCGCCCCAAATCGGCTTGTTTCCCCATGGGCGGTCCCACAATCCCAAACACCACATGATGCCCCCAACGGAATTTGCGTCGCGTCCGTCGAGCGACCATTTGTCGTTCAAATAAAACATCCACTCGCGCGCCGTTTCGTAGTTGGGCGTCCACAACAGCAATGATTTCCCCCACAGCATGCGCGCGTAATTGTGAATGGTTCCCGTCGCACGCAGTTGTCGTTGCGCGGCGTTCCAGAACTCGTCATGCGTTTCGGCGCGCTCCAGAGTGCCCAGGTCATACTGAATCGGACGCGCGTCGTTCACGTGCGCGGCCATTGTTTTGCGAATCCACGCGGGCAGCGCTGACAATTGATCGAAATCGCGAGTACGAATGCACCAGTTGAATGAGAGTTCACGCCACGTGGTCACCTGCTGAATAAAAGCGTCGATACTTGATGCCGGCGACGAACTTTCTTTTGCCGCGCGCACAACCGCTGCGCTCGAGATATTACCGAAGTGCAAGTATGGTGAGAGTTCGCTGGTCGACTCCTCAAAACTCGAATTGCCGCGATCCTCGTTGTATTCGGGCAATCCATTGTTGATGAACGAATTGAGCACTGCCTCGGCGGCGGCCGGTCCTCCCGGTCTGTCAGCGACAACTGCGACACCGTGATCGATTTCACAATTCGCAATGGTTTTCGCGAGCTCGGCATCGTTCAACGCCAACACGTCGAGCGGTTCATGTTGCAACGTTTCACGCAACGAACGCTTCAGCGATTCAGGCACTGAAATTCGCGGTGCTTCATCAAGCACTGGTTCAATTGAAAAATCGAGGAGTTTTGCAAGTTTCGGACGAATCGTGCGCGCCGCGTACTCCGCTGTTCGAAACACTCCGCTGGGCACCGTGCAGACGCCATCAACGGCCAACACGCGACAACCAACGCGATCAGCAAATCTTTCCGTGCGCTCGCGAATGCCCGCTGTTGGAAACAGATCGGTGATCACGAGGTAGGCCCGCGCTGCCAATCGATCAACAACGCGGCGGTCGTCATCGCGGCGACCACGCAAAACGAACTGATAGTGAAAGCCGAGCTCTCGAGCGCGACGCGCGGTGTCGGCAGCGCCCTGCAGAATGAACGCGTGATGTCGGTCAGCGGCGTGCGGGTAGGTTGGATCAAGGCCCTGATGGATGACAAGCGGACGACCTACCTTATTGGCCGCGCGAACGGCGGCGCGCAGCGCCCAATTTTCGTCGAGTCGGTGGGTGCTCTGCATCCAGTACAGGACAAATTCGCCCTCGGGATTATGGCGCTTCCCGTTGACGTCGACGGTGCGTTGAACGAGTTGATCGCGAACGAAGTCGGAGTCGAGGGGGTGAGGCGTGAGTGGCATGGGGGATAGTACCCACGAGGCCGGGCGCTGGCGGCTGGCGGCTGGCGGCTGGTGGCTGGTGGCTGGTGGCTGGCTGGCGGCGTTGGTAGCTGGCGGCTGAGGGTTGAGGGCCGGGGCCGGGGCCGACGGCTGAAAGCTTCCGCTGACCCGACCGCAAATTCATGAACCACAGCGACATTTGGCCAAATATCGGCTGTTTTTTCGGCTCATTGGCTTTCCGTTCCGCGTTCCGCGTTCCGCGTTCCGCGTTCCGCCATTAGGCCAGCACCGTCCCATCGGCCAGCACCGTCTCATCAGCCAGAAAGCCGAACC
>JBDUAX010000060.1:0-14380 GCA_040004455.1 Gemmatimonadaceae bacterium | reverse complement strand
AAGACGAAACCGGTAAACGCTTCGCTGGTGGGTTCGACGATGCCTTTCGTTGACACGCGCGGACCCGGTGGCGGCGCTCTAACAACAAACTCCTGGAGGAAGGGCTCAACGCCAAAGTTGCTGAGCGCGCTACCAAAAAACACCGGCGTCATTTCTCCAGCAAGAAACGCAGCTTCATCCCATTGATGTCCGGCACCTTCCAGCAAATTGATATCCGATTCCAAACGCAGATATGCTTCTTCACCGAGCAAATCGATAATGGCAGGATCGTTGATGTCGGCGGTTTCCATGGCAACGCGCGACGCACCACGATCTGTTCCGCGTTCGAACATGTTGACCTGACCGTTCCATCGGTCGTACACGCCAACAAACACATCATTGCGATAAATGGGCCAGGTCGCAGCGTAGCAGATGATGCCGAGATCCGCTTCAACGTCGGTGATGAGTTGCAGCGGATCGGCACCGGCGCGATCACATTTGTTCACCAGCGTAAAAATTGGCATGCGACGACGTTTGCAAACATCAAACAACTGACGCGTGCGCTCTTCCACACCCTTGCGGTTGTCGAGCAGCATCACCGCGCTGTCGGCCGCGACCAACGTGCGATATGTGTCTTCGGAAAAATCTTCGTGACCCGGGGTGTCGAGCAAATTGAGTTGGCATCCTTCGTACTCGAATTGCAGCACGCTCGAGGTCACAGAAATCCCGCGTTCCTGTTCGAGCTGCATCCAATCAGAAGTTGCGTGACGCGTCGCTCGGCGCGCCTTGACCGATCCGGCCAGGTGAATGGCGCCGCCATACAACAACAACTTTTCGGTGAGCGTGGTTTTACCGGCGTCGGGATGCGAAATAATCGCGAACGTGCGACGACGCGCGACCTCACGCTCAAGCGTCGGATCGGTCTTCGCGCCAGTCATTTCAGCGTCACCTGTGGCGGCAACTATTCGCACCGCGGGTGCGCTCGCGGTTGCGTCCAATGAAGCCGCGGCTTCGATGTCACCCTGTTCGACCAACGGTTTCCCCTGCCTCACGTTTCAACCCGCGTTTCCGTTCTCAAAAAAATGGGCGCCCGAGTAAACTGCCCGAGTGCCCGTCGATCGTCCGGCCTGTGAAGTATAGTCACCCGGCCGAGCCGTTGAGATCTATTCTCTTGCCCAGCGATCCAGATGCGTCGGACCTTCATTCTTACTCACCGCTGGCTCGCGATTGTCACGAGCATATTTCTGCTCCTGACAGCTTTGAGTGGTGCCTCGCTGGTTTTTGAAGGGGCGATTGACCGCGCACTGAACCAGCGCCTGTGGCACGTCGAACCGGCTGGCCAAATATTGCCAATCGACTCAATTGTCTCGCGAGTGGAGGCTACTATTTCTGGTGCAAAAGTAGGCTCCATCAATCTCAGCCCGGAGCGGGATCAAGCCTGGACCGTTGGCGCGGGCAAGGTCACCGCCTTCGTGAACCCGTACACCGGCGCGATTAACGGAACACGCACAGCGGCGGAATCACAGGCAACACTCGCGCGCAAACTGCACGTATTTCACGTTGAATTCTTCTCGGGAAAAGCGGGAAGAACCTTTGTTGGCATGCTGAGTGGTGTTGCACTCTTTCTGGTTATCACCGGGATGATTTTGTGGTGGCCCGACAAACTCATGCGAGTAAACCGCAGTGCAAGTTGGAAGCGAATTAATTTTGATTTGCACCATGTGTTCGGAATCTGCGCGTCATTGATTCTGATCGTAATCACGGCCAGTGGATTGGTGGTGCACTTTGATGGTCTCGCGAACGCCATCAAATCGCTGGACTCAAAACCAGTTCCCGCTCCTCCAGCGCAAGTGAGCGCTTCGTCGGCTACAATGCGCCCGTCATTCGATTCAATTGCACGCGTCGCGAGAACTGCATTGCCAGACGCCAACATCATGTTCATTTCGTTGGGCGCCGGAAAGAATCCAGCCTCGGTCGCCATGCGTTTTCCGGAAGATCACACGCCCGCGGGGCGGAGCCGCGTTTTCGTTGATCGAAACACTTACGCGCTGTTGGCGACCAGCAGCACACGCGCCGCAGAAATCGGAACGCGAATTGATAACCTGAAACGAAGTCTGCACACCGGCGACGTATTTGGCCGAGTCACGTCCGCGCTTTGGTTGATTGCCACCCTGGTACTGGCTGAACAAGTCTTGTCGGGGGTTTTGATGTGGTGGAATTCGCGCCGGGCGCGCAGTCGCGCGAACGCGCGATGAGTACATGTGGAAACACAAAGGGCACTCAGCGTGCCAGAATTGAGGTCGGTCATTGCAAACCTTGCATTTTTTTGTAAGCGCTCTTACTATTTTGGTAAGTCTTCTTACCATTATCGGAGAACGACCATGTGGCAAGCCACGCATTCCCGCACCATCCGCAACATCGACAAGACCTCCGTTTGGGCTGCCTGGGCCGACGTCAACCACTGGAATGACTGGGACAAGGACCTGGACTACGCTACCCTCGACGGAGAGTTCAACGAAGGCGAAACGTTCATGCTCAAACCCCGCGGTGGGCCCCGGGTGAAAATCAATATTCTGCGGGTCGCGCCAATGCTGGGCTACACCGACCTCACACACTTCCCGCTCGCGAAGATGTACGGCATTCACGACATGGAAGACACCGCCGACGGGTTGCGTTTGACAATCACAATTCGAATTGAAGGACCGCTCGCGTGGCTCTGGCGAAAAATCGTCGCACAAAAAGTCGCCGACGAATCCCCAGCGCAAATGCAAGCACTCGGCGAATTCATTCAGCGCAATGCGCTACAACCTGCCTAGTTCACTTCTGTGCCTTTCAAAAAACGCGTTACGCTGAACACAACGTTCGGCACTGCCGAAGACAGTCCTGGCTTTCTCTTATGGAAGGCCGCCAACGCCCTGCAACGATCGCACGCCGAGGCGCTTCGCGATTTGGAAATCACTACGACGCAGTTTTCGTTGCTGACATGTCTTGTCTATTTGCAACAGAGCGGCGACGTAACGGCATCTCGCATTGTCTCGCATGCCGGGATGGACAAAATGCTGGTTTCGGATTTGCTCGCCGCGTTAACGAAGAAGAACTTTGTGCGGCGCGTGCCCAATCCGGCTGATGCGCGTTCGGCTTTGGTGCAAGCGACTGCCACGGGGCAGCGAACCACCAACGCTGCGATTCAGAAAATCGAAGCCATTGATAAGGAATTCTTTTCGCGCATCAGGAATTTGAAAACACTGCAGGGCGCGCTGCGGACTCTCATTGGAGAATCGGACCCCGGATAGCCCGGTTGTGCAAGTTTTTTCGCGGCTGGCGTCCTCCTGTTGATCACACGGATTTTCCCAAACAGGAGCACGTCAATGCGCAGGCCTCAGGCACGGCATGGAATCAGAACGGTTGGAAGCGCAGCTATCATTGCGGTGTTGGCTCTCACCGCCGCTCGCGCAACAAGTGTACAAGCGGGTGAAAAGCCGAACACGTACCTGCGCACGCAGGTGTACTTCACCGGAACAGTACGCGACACAGATAACGGCAAGCCGGTGGCCGGTGCTTCCGTTCAGATCGCTGGTGAAACGATTGGTTCAGTGACCGGAACGAATGGGGGTTACGCGCTATCTGCAGGTGAGAGGGCAATTGGCACAAAGTTCACTCTCACTGTGCGTCGCATCGGTTATGCGTCGGTCAGTCAATCCGTTACCGCCAATCGCGACACGGTTCGCGTTGATTTCACAATCAAGGCCACGAACCAAACACTCGAGGCCATCAGTGTCACCAGAGCGGGCGCACAGGTCGCTGACAAGCGTCGCAGCAATGTCGGGGCCATGCAGACACTCGCGTCGAGCCCACCGATGGGATCTGTAGCCGCGATCGCCAAGTCATCACGCGCCGATTACGAATCGCGCAATTCGCCCAGGAAATTGGGATCGTTCGATAGCAGCGTGGGTGAACCCATTCGTGGCAATCGTGAACAGTACGACCGCATTCTGGACAATCCGTTTCTTGCCGTGAGCGGAAACCCGCGTTCGACCTTTTCCGTTGACGTCGATCGCGCGTCGTACGGAAATGTTCGCCGTTTTCTAACGCAAGGTGGCAACCCACCGGCTGATGCGGTGCGCATAGAAGAAATGGTGAACTACTTCCCGTATTCGTTGAGTGCACCAACCGGGGATTCACCAATTGCCATCACAACGGAAGTCGCCGCAGCTCCGTGGCAAACGAAACATCGCCTGGTTCGAATTGCGTTGCAGGCCCGCCAAATCGAAACGGCAAAACTGCCGCCGAACAATCTCGTGTTTCTGATTGACGTGTCCGGTTCAATGATGTCCCCGGACAAGTTGCCGCTGGTGAAATCGTCATTGCGCTTGCTAGTGGATCAAATGCGCGAACAGGATCACGTGGCGATTGTGGCGTATGCGGGAAACGCCGGATTGGTGTTGCCGAGTACGTCAGGAAGTGACAAGGCGCGTATTGCGGAAGCGATTGATCGGTTGGAGGCTGGTGGTTCGACCGCGGGGGGCGCTGGAATTCAACTCGCGTACAGAGTTGCGAAGGACAATTTCAATCGCGAAGGAAACAATCGCGTGATTCTGGCGACCGATGGCGATTTCAATGTTGGCGAAAGCAGCGACGCCGCCATGGAGCGTTTAGTTGAGAGCAAGCGCAGCGAGGGCACGTATCTCACGGTGCTTGGATTCGGCACGGGTAACTATCAGGACGCGAAGATGAAAAAACTCGCAAAAATTGGCAACGGCAACTACGCGTATGTCGACGACATTTCCGAAGCGCGCAAAACTTTGGTTCATGAAATGGGCGCAACTTTACTTACCGTGGCCAACGATGTGAAGTTGCAGGTGGAGTTCAATCCGGCGGCGGTCAAGGCATTTCGCTTGATCGGATACGAAGATCGCTTGCTGCGCGACGAAGATTTCATCGACGACAAGAAGGACGCAGGTGATGTTGGCGCCGGACACAGTGTGACCGCGATGTACGAGATCGTTCCGGTTGGTGTGTCGGGAACGACCGAAGTGCGTGGCAGTGACGCGTTCCGATATTCAACTCCTTCGAACGAAACGTTCGGCAAGGCCAACGAAATGATGTACGTGAAGTTGCGCTACAAGCACCCTGGTGATTCGACGAGCAAGTTGATGACTCACGTAATCGATACACGCGACATCAAAAAAACGACGAGCAGCGACTTCCGTTTTGCGGCATCAGTGGCCTCGTTCGGAATGTTGCTTCGGAATTCCGAGTACAAGGGGGACGCGAGCGCGACGTCAGTGCTGACAATGGCTCGTGAAGCGCAAGGGCGCGATGACGGCGGCTATCGCGCCGAGTTTGTGCAATTGGTGGAGCGTTGGCAGAGCATTAACAAAGGTGTTGCAACGAAAACGCGGGACTAGCATTCACACTAGTTGTTTTCGTCAACGATATTTTCGAGTTTGGTAACCCGCGCTTCGAGCGCGTCGAATTTATCAATTGGAACAGAGACCGCGACCGGCGATGCTGCTGGACGCGGTTTTTGTTGCGGTGTGACGGGGCCGCGTGCGACGCTCAGATTCGCCGTGGAGTTATGCACCGAGTATCCGGTGGGTTTCGGATTTTTTCTTCCGGCCAATCGCACAAACTGCTGTCCCGGAAAGCCAATCCATACCCACCGAAACAGTCGCTCGCCAAGTGGCATGCGCAACGGGCTCTTGAGCAATTGCACCACGCCAATTCCCAGCATTGTGATAGTGACAGCGATCAAAAACATTCCGGGCGGGTCGACCCGGTAATAGCCCTCACGAACTTGATAGCGAAACTCGAGCGACCAACGAAACGCGATGGCGGCTCCTGCCAACAAAGCGATAGCTGTTGCCATCGTGCGACGCCGCCCTTTCAAAAATTCAACATCTTTTCTCAATTCGCTGCGACGCTGCTCCCGTTCATCGACAACTCTCAACAACCCGCGCTTGATATCACTCGGCGAAAACCCCGCGAGTGACAATCTCCTGGCTTCGCTAAACGTTTGTGCCACACGAGTCATGAGCACGACCAGCAGTAGCGCGGCCACCAGCAACATGTCGTCGCTGCCTTTTTCGGAATACGACAGCAGAAACAAGATGAGCATTGAAACCCCAACGCTGATCAGCGACAGCGTTCCCGCCTCCTGCGCAAACATTCGAATTGGCAGCGGAATTTCGGGAGCCGTAAGCTGCGCGATGTTGAGCGCATCCACCATCGCCGCGGCGCTTTCGAATCGTTCTTTCGGATCTTTTTTGAGCGTTAGATCAACAGCGTTTGCGAGGGCCTCCGGCAAATCGGGCCGCATTTCGCGAATTGGTGGAAGCATCACTGTGAGTTGCTTTGCCAGCACGCGTTGAGTTGACTCCGCCTCCATGGCGGTCTTCGCAAACGCGGCGAAATGCACTGTCAACCCAAGCGAGTACAGATCGCTACGCCCGTCGATGTCGTCACCCGTGGCCTGCTCGGGGCTCATGTACTCCGGTGTACCAACAACTTCCCCGACGCGTGTCAGTCCAACGTTTGCAGCGCTTTTCGCGGACGCCGCGCGTGCAATGCCAAAATCCATTACGAGTGCGCGTCCCGATGCGCGCTCAATCATGATGTTGTCGGGTTTGATGTCGCGATGCACAACGCCGTGGCCGTGCGCGTACGCCAATGCATAGCCGACATCCTGCATCAATTTCACAATTTCGATGACCGGCAGCGGGCCAGCGCGCCGCACGCGTTCGACCAGACTTTCCCCTTCAACCAACCCCATTGCGTAGGCCAGGAGATCGTCCGTTTCCTCGACGGCGTACACCGGAACAATGTTGGGATGCGAGAATCCGGCAACCAATCGCGTTTCGCGTAGAAAGCGGTCGCGCAACGTTGGTTGCACGGCGAATTCCTGCGGCAACACCTTGAGCGCGACGAGGCGATCGAGCTGAATGTCGCGCGCGAGGTAGACGACGCCCATTCCGCCGCGACCGAGCTCGCGTTCAATCGTGTAGCGATTGCCGAGTCGTTGGCGAATGTGGTCGAGGGTGGAGCGCGAGGCTGGTGGAGGCGTCATTGCTGATGAATGTGGAGCAGTGGCCGGTGTAGGTCAATTACATGTATTGCGTACATGTACTGCATGCAATAATTTTATGTATGTCTAAACCTAAAGCCTCCAAAGCGAAGGTCGTGCGCGAACCTGCTCAGGTGTATCTCGCACCAGATGACAGTGATCTACTGAGTCGCCTGGTAGCGCAAACGAATTTGGCGAAAGCAGAAATTCTGCGTCGTGGCATTCGGAGCTTTGCGCGCGAGCAAGCGGCGGAGAAGAGTCCGATGCTTTCATTCCTTGCCGAAACGGGTACTACGGGCTGGCCTGATGCAGTGGCCGTCAATCACGACGAAGTGTTGGCCGAGTCGTATAAGGGCGCGGCAAAGAAGCGGAAATGAAGGCGGCGTTTCTCGACACATCCGGGTGGTTCGCCGCGATGAGCGTGAAAGAAGCAAAGCATAAACCCGCGTTGGCAGCGTACCGCGCGTTCATTGAAAATGGCACGCAGCTTGTGACGACGAATCTGGTTGTTGCGGAAATGCATATTCTGATTTCGCGTTATCGTGGCGTGGCTGACGGATTGCGTTTTATTGACAGTCTGTATCAGGACGCATCGCACGATGTGGTGTTTGTCGATCGCGAGATTGAGCGGGCCGCTGTTGATCGCTGGGTACGCAAGTTTCGGGATCAGCAATTGAGTGTCGCGGATGCCGTCAGCTTTGAAGTAATGAGAACGCGGCGCATTCGTTCGGCGTTGACGTTGGATGCGCACTTTGCCGTCGTGGGGTTTGATTTGGTGCCTTAGGTAACAACTGCTGCAGAGAGGCGCAGCGAGGTTACGGCTCCTCGGGTGGTTTGAAACGTCGCGCATCGGGTGCGGGCGTGAACGGGTGCTTGGGTTCGAACTCGCGCCACAGCAATGCCGAGAGATCGCGAATAAGCGTGTAGCCCTCGTTGCTTTCGACGTAGCTCGAATCCTGCTGATTCTTCGTATTGATGGCGAACACGTAATCGCCTGACGGTGCGTTCACGAGTACTACTTCAGAGCGCGAGTGGTCGACCATTCCCTGTTTTGATGCCGCCTGCACCCACGGTGGCAATTGCGAGAGCGCCTCTCCGTTCCAGTAGATGCGCGTGAGATGGCGATACATCTCTTCGCTCGCGGCGCGGGTGACGGCGTTACTTTCGCGAATCAACACAAGCAATGACGCCATTTCGCGCGGCGTGGTTTGCCCCCACCCGTAAATTTTGCGATTCGCCTCACGCGCGGGAATGCGTGAGTTGACGCGTGTGGAATCAAAACCGTGATCGTGCAGCCACGCGTTGATCGTGTCGCCACGCACGAGTCCCTGCAGCCAAAGCGCGGAGGTATTGTTGCTCTCCGTGATCATCTCCATTGTGAGTTTCGCAATGGGAATTTGCGCGCCATCTCGCGGCGATGACAGCGTATCGTCGTAGGAATATTTCAATGAATCGCGATACGTCATCATTTGCTGAAACGTGAAGCGGCCTTTTTGAATTGCGTCGAACGTGCCGATGAGGATTGGGACTTTGATTGTGCTGGCGGTGGGGAACAGCTCGTCGGCGCGAATGGCAGCGAGGTGATTGGTTTTGAGGTTGCGAACGTAGATGCCGACGCCACCGTGGAAGCCTTTGACGAGGGCTTCGAGTTTCGCTTGGAGACGAGCGTCGATGCGCTCGTGGGGTTGGGCGGAGGCCGGCATCGCGCTGGACGCAGTGATACCGGCCAACAAGAGTGTGCGGAGCGAATGCTTCGCGAGTGTCAACATGGATTCCAATGAATAGGTTGCGCGATAATTAAACCTTACAGCGACACGACCGTGCAACTCTGACAGTGGCACGGTCGTTTCCCTCCGCAAACAACATCGCTACATCGCCGCGCGTTTCTTCGCCGGCAATTCTTTCTTCAACTGTTCGATGGCGGCTTCCAACTGTTTGTCGCGACCCGCCAGCATATCCTCCGGACGGTTTTCGACATAGATGTCTGGCGGCACACCGTAGTGCTCCATGTTGGTGTGCTTCTCGTCGTTGAGGTACACGCCCGTTCCCGGCGTGCGCACGGTGGAGCCATCGATCATCGAGTAGCTGCCCGTACCGATAACGGCACCCATCGTTGGGTTACCAACTGTTTTGCCAAGGCCGAGTGCCTTGAAGCCGGCGGGAAACATTTCCGCGTTTGAGGCGGAGCGCCAGTTTTGCAGCACAATTTTCGGCCCGAAAAATCCCTGCAGCGGCCGCGTGGTTTCGTCGGTGCCACGCGGTTGCCACACTTGATACTGACGTTGAATAAGTACCGCGAGCAATTCCTGTTCGATGTTGCCGCCGCCGTTCCAGCGTTGATCGATCACGAGCGCTTCCTTGTCGCGATTCTCGCGCACCTCTTTTTCAAATCGAACAAGGGAAGGTTGATCCATCGCCTTGATGTGCACGTAACCAATGCGACCCTCGGTTGCTTTTTCAACCTGCGCGCGTTCGTCGGCGACCCATCGCTCGTAACGCAAATTTCCAAACTCGCCCTGACTCACCGGTTCGATTTTTGTTTTCCAAGCGCCTTCCGCCGTGCCTTTGCTGCTCAGCGTGACCTCAACTTTTTTGTTGAGGGGATGGTTGAGCAGTGTGTAGTACTCATCGCCTGCCTTAACCGGTTGCCCATCGATTGCAATGAGATAGTCTCCCACGTTCGCTTTCACCCAATCGTGATCGGCGGGCCCGTTTTTGAATACGTGCGTGATCTTGTAGCGGCCGGCCGCATCGTCCTGCGTCAGCTCAACACCCAGATGGCGTGTTTGCACGGCGTTTGCGCGCGCCCCTGGTGCAGGCGCGGCACCGGTGTGTGATGCATCGAGCTCGCCAATCATTTCGTTGATGATGTTAAGCAACTCCTGCCGATCACCAACGTACGCAACCATCGGTTCGTACTTCGCTTTCATCGCATCCCAATTCTTGCCGTGCATGTTGGCGTCGTAGAAACGGTATTTCATGGTGCGCCAGGCATCGCCAAACATTTCTTCCCATTCGGCGCGTTGATCAATCCTGACGCGTGTGGCGTATGCGATGCGACGACCGGTTGCATTGCCGGCCACCGCTGCGTTGGCTGCACCGCGCCCGCCTGGTGTACCACCGCCACCAACCGCAACAGTGAACACGCCTTGTCCAGAGCGATAGAAAAGTGCGCGACCGTCACGTGAGAACGTCATGTCGGTAATTCCACCACCGGCGCCGCCGCGACCGCCGCCGTCCGGCGGCGCTGCTTCATCATCACCACCTGTTGCAGCGCCGCTAACAATGCGTGACGAGCGCTTGCCGTCGGCGCTAATCGAGTAAACGGTTGGAATGTTGCGCGTGCCAGTCGGCTCAGATGTTAGCACCGCGAGGCTTCCGTTTGGCGCGACAGTGTATGACTGCACACCGTAAGCCAGACGCGTAACCTGACGCGTGCGCCGTTCGAGATTATTCCAGTCGACCTTGGTGTCGTGAGATGCAGCACTGCCAGAAGTTGCGTCAGCTGCGTCGGCGACATCGTTCGGGTCGCGATCTTCGCGGTCGAGCGTTAGCGCCCACACCTGACTCGATCCATTCCCTGCACCGCCGCCACGGCCGCCCCCGCCCCCTGTGTTGCGCGTGAAGAAAACTTTCTTGCCATCGGGAGAGAAATGCGGATTGCTTTCCTGATACGATTCAAACGTCACGCGCTTCTCGGCACCACCACCGGATGGAATGAGATAGACATCACTTGTACGCGTGACGTCTGGTTTCGTAAATGCAATCCATTTGCCGTCGGGAGACCAGCTCATACCACCAATGTTGCCGTAACGCGAGGTTGAGAGATCGACATTCGCCGCACCTTCAACTGCAATCACGCGCACCTTGCTATCCGATGCGCTATATGCAATCTGCTTTGAGTCGGGGGACCATGAAATTGCATTCTTGAGCGCGTCAACTGTTGTCAGTTTGCGCGCTGCGCCGGCGCCATCGGCTGATGCGAGCCAGATTTCTTCGCGCCCACTTTGATCGCTGACGTATGCGATCCACTTGCCATCTGGCGAGTACGATGGATTCTGATCACGCCACGGCGAATCCGTTACTTGCGTTACATCGCCGCCAGTTTCATCAACCGGAACAGTAAAGATTTCTCCCCGAGTGACGACTGCAATGCGCTTTCCCGAAGGTGCAAGATCGTAATCGTCAGCCTGTGAAGTAAACGACCGCACTTCCGCGCCATTCGCTTGCGTTTCCGCAGAAATGGAAATTGGAATGGCTGTAATTTGTCCCGTTGCAACATCCAGCCTGGAAATGCCGAAGTCGTGTTCAAATACAATGGTCTTGCCGTCGGCGCTCATCGTTGGCCAACGCACATCACCACTCGTGTACTTCGTGACCTTCTCGGCGGCCCCACCCTTGTCCGACACGCGCCAGATGTTGGTCAATCCGTTTCCGTCGCGATCACTGACAAAGAATATGCGTCCGTCGGCGCCGTACATCGGCCAACTGTCTTCGCCGGTGTAATCGGTGACGTCGGTGAATTTCTTCGAGTCGATGTCCATGATGGTGACGTCGCTGTTGGCGGCTCCGCGATAGTATTTCCGCCAGTACACCTGCGTGCGACGATTGTACGCGAATTTTTTTCCATCGGGGGAATACGAACCCCACACGCCGTAATCAACGCCGACGGTCTTCGGCATTCCGCCGTTCACGCTCACCGTGTACAGCTTGCCGGCGAAGTCATCACCACGATTGCTCGCGAACACCACGCTTTTCCCATCGGGTGTCCAACCCAGGACTTCGTCACCGGCCGAGTGATGCGTCAGTTGCTTTGGTTCGCCGCCGGTGGACGGAATGATGAACACGTCGTTGTTGCCATCGCGATCGCTTGAGAACGCAATCGATTTGCCATCGGGAGAAAAGTGCGGAAACACGTCGCGCGCCGTGTTCACCGTGAGGCGTTGTGCGTTCTTTCCTGTCTCATCGGCAATCCAGATGTCGCCGAGGTAGGTGAAGGCGATGCGACCCTGGGAGTAGGTGGGGTATCGCACCAGTTTGACATTGGGATCGGCGGGCGGTGCAGCAAACGACCACACCAGTGCAAGCGCAAGGAACGAGCGCATGGTGAACTCCTTCGGCAGATTTGAATCTCGTGGGCGGGACTACGAAACGGCGTTCGAGAATGACGCCATGACCACATATTGCAGCAAACGGGAGGGCCGCGGAAGACCGTGCAATGGCGCAGGCAATGCGCTAACAGTTGGCAGCGAAGCACACATTGGCTGCGGAGACTCGTCGCTCATTGCGTAAACGAGCACATCGCGATTGCTAGGGTTCTGCGACCAGCGGATCGACAGGCTCGAGAAACGGAAACCGATGAAAGTCTGAATCGCGCGTGCAAATGCGGCGAAGTCCGTGTTCGCGCATGAGCACAGCGGTTTCGGCATCGTGCCACAGGTTGCCGGTTATTGTCGGCACGTCGCGTGCAACGTCTGCGAGGATTGCGGCGTGACGCTCGGTTGCGGTAAGGATTTCCAGGCCGGGGGATGCTTGCAGCGCATTGAGAAAGTCGTGAGCTGAGGTGCTCGCCCATGGATTGCGCAGAACGCGCGGATGCGTAACGACCCGCAGGAACTCGTAGCAAATGCCCCACGTGATGTACCACGCGCCGCGTTGGTGTCGCCATTGTTCGACCAGCGTGCGACACCGTTCGTGCTCGGGCGCGTGTTGATCGGCGGCGTATACAAGAATGTTGGTGTCAACGACGAACATTCAGCGCTGCTCCATGACGTCGTAGAGCGCGTTGCGGTTGGCGATGTCGACGAATGCGCCGCCGCTGTTGAACACAGGCAACGGAGGTAATTCGATTTCGTCTGTTTTGGCGCGCAGCAGTTGGCGCAGCGCCATTTCTACCAGTTCGGACATGGTTCGCCCCGTTCGTGCGGCTTCGCGGCGCAGGCGTGCCATGATGGAGTCGTCGATGTTGAGTGTGGTCTTCATATGGGTAACCATATGATGTATATGGGAATATGTCAACGGAGTTTTATTGGGGTGATTGTAGGGGCGCCTGGGATACGCATGCAACTTGCCCGGGATTCTGCAGGAGTCCGGCACCTCCGCATTGCCTTTGGTAGCAGTACATTTCGGAGACCATTGCATTGCTGCTCGCTAGTTCTGTGTGACATCCCACCCCGCCCCGTACTCACCCCGCCAACGATGAAGATCTCCTTCACGCTCAACGGCACCCCGAAGACCGTCGACGTCCCGGCCGACATGCCGCTTCTCTGGATTCTCCGTGACGTGCTCGACATGAAAGGCACGAAGTTCGGGTGCGGCATCGGGCAATGCGGCGCCTGCTCGGTGCACGTGGGCGGGCAATTGCGCCGCTCCTGCCAATCGGCGGCCTCGACGGTTCAGGGAGCGAACATCACGACGATCGAAGGCCTCTCGCCCGACGGATCGCACCCGCTGCAGAAAGTCTGGCAGGAAATCGACGTGCCCCAATGCGGATACTGCCAAGCCGGCCAAATAATGGCCGCGGCGGCGTTGCTCAAGGCGAAGCCCAAACCGACGGACGCCGACATTGACGAAGGGATGGCCCGCAACATCTGCCGGTGCGCGACTTACAACCGCATCCGCGATGGAATCCACCGCGCAGCTGCAATGACGCCCGCTGCGGCGACCGGCACGAACGGAGGCAAGTCATGACCGCCCCAACATCGTTCGATCGCCGCAATTTCCTCAAAGTTTCCGCAATCGCCGGCGGTGGCCTGTTACTGTCGGCTTGGTTGCCCTTTGGTGACGATAAAGAAGTCGCGATCAAGGAACGCGCGCTTTTTAATGACTTCACGCCAAACGCCTACATCCGCATCACCGCCGACGGCAAAATCACGATCATTGCCAAGAATCCGGAATGCGGGCAAGGCATCAAAACGATGCTGCCGATGATCATCGCCGATGAACTCGATGTGCCGTGGTCGATGATCACGATTGAACAGGCGATGGCGGATCAGGCCAAGTACGGTGGGCAATTCGCGGGTGGATCGACCGCGACGCCCACGAACTGGGATCCGATGCGCCGAGTGGGCGCGGTTGGACGGCAGATGATGTTGGCGGCGGCGGCCCAGACATGGAGCCTGCCGGTTGAACAGCTGACCACCGACGCCGGCTTCGTTCTGCACGCGGCATCAAATAAAAAAGCGTCATACGGATCACTCGCCGCAGTCGCCGCGACTCTGACCCCGCCGGACGCCGCGAAAGTCCCGCTCAAGGACCCGAAAGATTACAAAATCATCGGCAAACCGCAGACGGGCATCGACAACAAAGCCATCGTCACCGGCAAGCCGTTGTTCGGCA
>JBDUAX010000059.1:0-14420 GCA_040004455.1 Gemmatimonadaceae bacterium | reverse complement strand
CTGGAAGCATCACACCCGAACAACATCTTCCTCGTCAAAGCGTCGTGGTGGATTCCTCGCTAACGGTGAATGCGCCACTTCTTAGCACTATCCAACCCAATATTCCCGCGGCTAATGAGCCCAGCAGCACGCCAATTTTTGCTTCGGCGAGTTCTATGTTCTCGCCGTAGGCAAGCGCCGCGATAAAGAGCGACATCGTAAAACCAATTCCGCCGAGTGCGGCAACGCCAATTAGCTGACGCCAGTTGGAGTTGCTTGGAAGCTGCGCAACGTTCAACCGGACTGATGCCCACGCGAAACCGGTAATGCCAAGTGGTTTTCCAATGAGAAGGCCGGTCACGACGGCAAACATTGCGGGCTGCCGAACGAGCATCGCGAATTCTTGGCCAACACTCACGCCCGCGTTCGCCAATGCGAACATTGGCATGATTCCGAATGCCACAACACCGTGCAAGGCATGCTCAAATTTTTGCAACAGAGCATCTTTGGATGCCGAAGAATCGCTTTCCTTCGTGATTGACGTTGGTTTCGAATTTCTGGTGGTCGCCGGAATTGTGAACGCCAGCAACACGCCGGCAATTGTCGCGTGCAAACCAGAATTGAGCACCGCCAACCACAGCGCAATTCCGATCGCGATGTAAGGCAACGCGCGTTGCACATTCAAAAAGTTCAGCAAAATCAACACGGCCACCAAAACGCCGGCCAATGCCAGCGCCGCGACGTTGATCTGAGCTGTGTAAAAGATCGCGATTACCAGGACGGCGCCAATGTCATCGACTATCGCGAGTGCGGCCAGGAAAACCTTGAGCCCAGGTGGCACGCGCGGGCCGAGCAGGGTGGCTACACCCAGGGCGAACGCGATGTCCGTGGCCATCGGAATGCCCCAACCGGCAACTGCGGGAGTTCCGCGGGTTACTAAAACAAACAGCAGCGCGGGAACGATCATACCTCCCAGCGCTCCCATGATTGGCAGAGCCGCGCGGCGCACCGACGCGAGCTCCCCCGCCAGGATCTCCCTCTTTATTTCCAGCCCCACCAGAAAAAAGAAGACCGCCATGAGCGCGTCGTTGATCCATTCGTGCAAAGACAGCGTCAAATAGTATGGCTGCCATCCGAGCGAGAGTTTCCACTCCCACAAATGGTGATATGTGTCGCTAAAGGGTGAGTTGGCCCAGCCGATTGCGACAATCGCCGCCACCAGCAGCACAATCCCACCCGACGCCTCGGCACGCACAAACTCCTCGAACGGGCCAAGCACCCGGCGAATTGTGCCGGGGCGCACCACTGCATCGCGTTTTTCGGTATGGTTCACGTAATCAATGTAGGGTTGGGCTGGGTTGACCGGACCTACCGAACTGCCGATGCTCTCTAAGTCACCCCCACCTCACGTTTGATCACCTGGCGGTATCCGTAACGATGTGCAATTTGACTGCTGGTTTTGCTCTGTGAACGCCAAACGCGCCTACGCGATTTCGGGCGTTGCAGCCGCACTTGCGCTGGTTTTTGGCGCGGGTATGTGGTGGGGCGATCGCGTCGCGCGTCGTGGCGATTTGTGGGGGCCCGAGCGGCTCATTTCGACAGCGATTGATTCAGTTCGCGCCAATGCGTTGGATGCATTGCCATCGGAAGAATTGCTGCGTCGTGCCGTGTCGGGAATGTTGCGAGAGTTGCGTGATCCGTACGCAGCGCTGCTGCGCCCCGAAGGACAACGCGAATTCCGCGGTTTGATTCGTGGTGATGGACAAGGTACGGGACTCTCGCTTCGTCGCCAGGGGAAAATTCTGCGGGTGACGCGAGTGTTTCCATCATCACCGGCGGGGAAAGCGGGAATTCGCACCGGTGACCGCGTACTCAGTGTGAACGGAGTCATGGTGGCAGACAAAGACGCTGCGCAAACTGGCGCGCCAACAAGTGAACCAGATTCGAGTCGTCTCGTGCTGTTTCGCGCACCACTGGGCGACACGTTGCGCGTAACGCTTGGCAAGAGCAGCTGGCACGTTCCGGCGGTTTCCGACGCCACATTGTTTGGCAGTAACGTCGGGTATGTCGCGCTGAATACCATTTCACAAAACAGCACCGACGAACTGGAAGGTGCGATTGAAAAACTCGTGGAAAGCGGTGCGAAGTCGTTGTTGCTCGACCTGCGCGGAAACGGCGGCGGGCTTTTTGAAGAAGGGGTGCGCGCCGCCTCCCTCTTCTTGCCGCGCAACGCCCTCGTAGTTTCTCTGACTGGCAAACCGGGAGCTCCGCCAATTGAACATCGCACGCGACGCACTGGCCGTTTTGTTGATTTGCCAGTTGCAGTGCTCGTTGACGCACGTACG
Organism: Gemmatimonadaceae bacterium; assembly: GCA_040004455.1. Taxonomy (GTDB): domain Bacteria; phylum Gemmatimonadota; class Gemmatimonadetes; order Gemmatimonadales; family Gemmatimonadaceae; genus Gemmatimonas. The sequence continues at coordinate 12,096 of JBDUAX010000059.1, read as the reverse complement.
GCGAGTGCCGCGGAAATCATTGCAGCCGCGCTGAGTGAACATCATCGCGCAATGCTGGTTGGCGAGCCAACCTACGGCAAAGGCTTAGTGCAGCGGGTTGTGTCGCTCACACCCGAGCTTTCAATGCGCATGACCACCGCGCGTTGGATGACGCCGAGTGGAAGGGTGTTGGAGCGTCGGCACGGAACAGGGGAGTTGGCGGTTGGCGGAATTACGCCGGACGTGTTTGTCATCGACGCAGCTCATCGCGAGGCAATGGCTCCGCCGGCCGGACTTACCGAATTAGCGTCGGCGCGACTGTTGCGAGTTGCTGACACCGCTGCCGCGCACGCGTTGCGCGAAGGATGGGGAAAAAACTCGGTGCCCGCGCTTGAGTCGCGCGTGCATTCGACAATCGACGCCTATCTTGCGCCCGCAACCGATAACTCCACGAGTCGGGCCGCGTTGCTCGGCGAAGCCACTCGACTTGCTACCACACGCGTATTGGAAGTTGAAGGGCAGCACGAAGCCGTCATGAAGTACAGCATTCGCGGCGATCACGCTTTGCGCGCGGGGCTGGAGTTGGTCGCACCAGGAGGACAACCGGTGCGCATTAATGACAGAATGACGGTTCTGACGTCGTCGCCCGCGAAACTTGCACGCACTACCGCAACCGCGCCGACCGATTCATTGCGGCAGTGATCAATTACAGTTTCTCGCGCGCCGTCCCAATTGGTCGTGCGCAATTGCTAATCGCAGTCGCTGTTTTTTGTATCCTGCCGTGGCTATCCGCATCGGCGCAAACGAAAAAGACCGCCAGTGCGCACGTTGCAATCTCGCCGTCATTGCAATCGTTGGATCAATGGATTGTAATGCGCTTTCGCGACGTGCAACTGCTTCCCGATTCGAGTGAGCGTGGCAGCGCCAGCAGTGTGTCGGATTTGGGGGCACCGCGCATAGAAGCCTCGCGCAACGCCGGTAAACACGATACAGTCGTAGCGGTGCACTACAGTCCAACTTTCTGGCGCCCGACGCTTACTGCCGGCGCAAAAATCCTATTGGCCGACCCGGCGGGTGTGGTGTCTGCGATCACAGGGAAAATTGCGGCGCGCCGCGCGTTCCGGGCGCCGCGCATATCCGGCGCGCGCGACACAGTCGGTGCAGAATGGCGAATTGGGTGGGCTTATCTTATTGCGATTCCAGCACGCATGGCCAATGCTGCGCCAGCGGGGTTTGATGGATGGGCAATTCTCGCGGCGCCATCAAAAATTTCACCAAAGGTTCAGCAATTCACTCCGTGAGCGCAGTTCAGTTTCGTCGCGCGTGCGTTGGGATGTTCGCTGCGCTCTGTTCGCACACGAGCGTTGTCGCCGCGCAAGCCTCGAAGAGCGATGCGCGCACTCAGGCGCGCGACGCACAATCGCGAAGCGCAGTGTGGCAGGACCCCACCGCCGACTCACTGATCGCGCGCGCCATCAAATTGCGCGGCACACAATTGGCTGATAGTACGCTGCTCAGCTACCACGCCGACGCACATGGCTTTCTGGCGTTTCTCGCGCAATTGGGTGAGGGCACCTTCATTCCTCCCAGAGTTGTTCAAAGCGAAGAACTGGCACTCACGATTTCGTGGTGGCAGCCAGGGCGCAGCGCGCAGCAGTTGGTCGGACGTCGCGATACGACGTTGTTACCCGCACAAGTCGCGTACTATCGTGATCGCTATTCTGTGGTGCTCGACAATTTGCCTGACCGCATTCGCCTTGGCGATGGACAAGACGTAGCCGACGTTCCGCACCCGCTCGGCGCCGGCGCTGCATCGCGTTATGAGTACCGTCTTGGCAACGGGCTTTCAATTCGCATTCCGGGTCGCACAATTCTGGTTGACGAAGTTCAGTTTCGTCCGCGCGATTCGTCGAAGCCGAGTGCGGTGGGTTCGGTGTACCTCGATCACGAAACGGGCGCGGTTGTTCGATTGTCCATGACGTTTACGCGCGCAGCAATTCTCGACAAACGCATTGAGACGTTGGTGCTGACGCTCGAAAATAATCTCGTCAACGCGCGCTATTGGTTGCCGCGCCGTCAGGAAGTGGAAGTATCGCGCTCGAGCACCTGGTTGGATCTCCCTGTTCGCGGCATTGTGCGCGCGCATTGGGATATTTCGAATTACGAAGTGAACGAAAAAATTCCAACCGCGATAATGACATTGCCGCGCTGGAGTTCACTGTCGCGCGATTCGATGCGGGCGTTTCCGTTTGCAGGAAAAGTTGCCGACGTGTTGCCACCCGATATGCGAATAGCCAGCGACGAAGATGTTGCGCAAGCACGTAAGATGGCGGAAGCCGCAGTTCGGGGGGCAGCACTCACGCGCGGAAAGAAATCGGCAGCGTATGGACACGGTATCAGCGACGTCGTGCGCGTTTCGCGCACCGAGGGTATTGCAGTTGGCGCCGGGGTGTCGCGCCGTTGGGGGGATGCGTGGCTGGCGACATTGAGTGGCCGCTTTGGAATTTCCGATCACCAGGCGAAGGGTCGATTTACTCTTGCGCGGACACCGGCCATGGGTGGCCCGCCGTTGATAGAAGCATTCGTTGAGCGTGACTATCGCAACGTGACGCCTCTGGAACGCAGTGGAGTTGCCAATTCACTCGGTACGCTCATTTTCGGAAGCGATTTCACAACGCAAGTCGAAACGCGCGCAGCGGGAATTAATTATCGACGTTCGCCGTTGAGCAATTGGAATTTGCGAGTTGCGGCGGAAGCTGATTATCCGCTCATTTTGCACGGCAAACCGTTGACCGGTTCGTACGCACCAACGCTGTTCGCGTGGACGTTGCGCGGCGCGCGTGCAGAGTTTCAACAGGGTGGTTCATCGTTCGATGCGAGCAATACGCTCAATCGTCGTGCGTGGTCACTGTCTTTGAGCGCAGGGGCGTACACTGGAACCAATCCAACACACACAAAAGTCGTTGAAGACGTCAAACCCATTGTCGGTCGTGCAATTGGCGACATAACGTTTGAGCGCGCACTACACGGTACAACGAGCCTCGTGCTTCGTTCGTCAATTGGCGCAACGGCGGGGCGCGATATTCCTCCGCAATGGTTGATTTTTGCAGGTGGGCCAACTTCTGCGCCCGGATATGTCTGGTCGAGCCTCGCGGGCAAAGTCGTTGCTTCGCAACGCATCGAACTTCGTCATGCAATTCCGGCACCTTCAATTCCACTCGGAAAATTCGGTAACGCGCCCGGACGAATTACGCTCGCGCCTTATGTGCAAGGGACAGCGCTTGGCGGTTCAGTGCAGGGAATTTCCGGTAATGTTGATGGCGTGTACCCAAGCGCGGGAATTGGTGCACTGTTCTTTTTCGATTTGCTGCGCTTCGATGCGGCGCGCGATCTGAAGCACGGTCGATGGAGTTTCGGCGTCGACATCGATCGTGGGTTTTGGGGAATTCTGTGAGTCGTCAGTCGCATGAAGCGTACGACGAAGCCTATTTCGACAAGTGGTATCGCAACCCGCGCCATCGTGTCAAGTCTGTGTCACTGCTCAATAGACAAGTTGCGTTTGTGTTGCACGCGGCCGAATGGGTGTTGGGGAGGCCCGTGCGAACTGTGCTCGACGTTGGCTGCGGCGAGGGCAACTGGCGTCTGCCACTCCGAAAACTTCGGCCGTCGTTGAAATACGCCGGCGTCGATCCGAGTGCGTATGCCGTGCAGCGATTTGGAAAACGTCGCAACATCGTTCATGGTTCGATCGAAAGTCTGTCCGCTCTTTCGCTCGACGGGCCGTTCGATTTGGTGGTTTGCTGCGGGATGCTGAACTACGTGCCGGCAGCACAACTCGGCGCCGGGCTGAAGGCGGTCTCCAAAAGAACCGGCGGGTTAGCCTATCTCGAGATTTTTACTGTCGACGATGTCGCTGAGGGTGACACGAGTTGGCCGACGCCGCAAAGCAAGCGGTGGTATGAATCCGCACTCAAAGGCGCAGGGTTGACCAGCGTTGGTTTGCACTGTTACGTGCCTGAAGGTCTGTTACCGATAGCCGAATTGGAGCGCGCTTTCTGATAGATCAGGATTGACACGATGGCCTCATTCCCGAATTCTCTCATTGCCGAAGCCTCGCGAGCGATTTCGCGATACGCTGCGCATCAGCGTGTACTCGAGGCCATGGCACTTCGCCTGCCATTACCACAAGTCCTGTCGCGGCTAGTGCAGTCGATCGAAGATGCCGCACCGGAAATGATTGGCGCCGTCATGTTGCTCGATGAAACGGGCACGCGCGTTGTAACCGGTGCTGCACCAAGTCTGCCGATTGAGTACAGCAACTCGGTGAATGGACTCACCATAGGCCCGACTACGGGTTCGTGCGGAACTGCCTTGTGGCGCCGCGAGCGCGTTGTTGTAACCGATATTGCAACCGATCCTCTGTGGGCCAACTACAAACAACTCGCATTGCCGCACGGTTTGTTGGCGTCCTGGTCTACACCAATTGTGTCGAGCAACGGAAGTACGTTGGGTTCGTTCGCTGTGTACTACAAAACTGCCCGTGGCCCTGCGCCAGGGGAAATACGATTGGTTGAAGACGCCGTCGATCTCGCGTGCATTGCAATTGGTCAGGAACGCGCGGAGAATTCGGAACGTCGAAGCGCTTCGCACTATCGTGCGGTTGTCGAAACAGCGCCGAGTGCCATTGTTGGCCTCGATGCCGAACAGCGAGTTACCGAATGGAATCGCGCGGCAACCGACCTGTTTGGACGCACACGTGACGAGATGATAGGTAAACATTTCGGAACAACCTGTTTGTCTGTGGAAGCCGCTGCAACATTTGATCAATGCTTTGGTGCGTCGCACGCGCAACGCATGCAAGCGGTCTGCGAAACTGAAATCAGCCACGCCGACGGAAGCAAACGCTGGGCACTGTGGAGTATGTCGCCGGTTTTCTCCAGTGACGTCGGAGTAGGGGGCGGACTGCTCGCCATTGCGCAGGACATTACCGATCGCATGGAAGCCGAGTCGGCGCTTCGTTCCAGCGAAACGCAACTTCGCCATTCGCAGAAAATGGAAGCCGTCGGGCGCCTCGCCGGCGGAATTGCGCACGACTTCAACAATTTACTGACCGTGATTCACGGCAATGCGTCGCTCGCGATGCAGGATGCGATAGCGGACTCGCCGCAACACGTTGCATTGAGCGAAGTATGCGACGCGGCCGAACGCGCAACGTCACTCACGCGACAACTGCTCACGTTCAGTCGTCGTGAACCAGTTGAACCCGCATTGCTTGATGTCAACGAGATTGTTGAAGACTTGCGACGCATGTTGGGTCGCCTCATTGGCGAACACATTCAACTGGAAACGACTCTTTCGTCCAAGGTGGTGGTCGTTAAGGCCGATCGCACCAATATCGAACAGTTGTTGCTGAATCTTGTGGTGAACGGTCGCGATGCCATGCCCGATGGCGGCGTGTTGAACGTCGCGACTGCGCAAGTTGTGTTGGACGACGAAGAAGCTGCGCTGCGCGAACTGACATCGGGAGCCTACGTGAAATTGAGTGTGTCGGACACGGGATCCGGCATGGACGAGAGCACGCGTGCGCGCGCATTCGAGCCATTTTTCACAACGAAACCGGCTGGTGAAGGAACGGGATTGGGACTGGCCACCGTGTATGCCATCGCCACGCGACACGGTGGCGCCGTTGCAATCGAAACTCAGCCGTCGGTGGGCACAACAGTGTCCTTATGGCTCCCACGCGTTTCCGAAGACGCCGAATCAACACGACGGTCCGATGAGCATCCGGTGCAGGTCGGATCTGGCACAATTCTCATTGTGGAAGACGAGGAAGCCGTGCGAAATCTCTCTCGGCGCGTACTCGTTGCCCACGGATTTCGTGTGCTCGAAGCATCCAATGGAGAAGATGCGTTGCAGGTGTGGAGCAAACACAGAAACGAAATCAACGTGCTCATCACCGACGTGGTCATGCCGAAAATGGGCGGTCCGGAACTGGTCGAAAAATTGCGTCTGGAGCGTCCAGATCTGGCAGTGGTGTTCTGCTCAGGCTACTCCGACAACATGGTTCTTCCCACCAGCGGCGACGACGTGCATACTGCCTTCCTCGGCAAACCATTTACCCTGCATGGTTTGGTAGAACGCGTGGTTCGCCTGACGTCGGTCGTGCGCCCCGCTCCGACGCCTGCAAAAACATAAGAAATCGGGAAGTTGTTTTGCATATGACACCCCCCAGTACGTCCGCCAATAGCAATTGGCAGAAATACGTTGACCGACTTGCCGTGACGAGGGCGGATGACGACACCACACCGCCGCTTCGTGCAATGGCGGAAGAACTCGTGCTGCGCGCGCTGGCTTTACTCTTCACACAGTTTGCGCGCGATTTCCGCATGAATTCGCGCGATTCAGAAAGCGATTCGCGCAGTGATGCGGAAGCGTTCGAAGCGCTGCTGCACGAAGTGCTGTCGATTGTGCTGCCAGCGGAACGAGTTGCCATTGTCGCCGAAGAGTTCTTGAACGTGTTCCCAGCCGTTCACAATTTGCTGGAAGACGACGCGATGGCAATTCTGGCGGGAGATCCGGCCGCTGAGAGTCGCGACGAAGTCATTCAGGCCTATCCGGGGTTTCTCGCCACTGCGGTGCATCGCCTCGCGCACGAGTTTTATTTGCGCGATGTAAAAGTGTTACCGCGTTTGCTGAGCGAGTGGGCGCATCGTGACACGGGAATCGATATTCACCCCGGCGCCACGATTGGTCGGTCGTTTGCAGTCGATCATGGCACCGGTGTTGTCATTGGCGAAACGTCTGTCATCGGCACAGGAGTGCACATGTACCAGGGTGTAACACTCGGCGCCCTCGCCGTGAGCAAACAACTGGCGCGCAAGAAACGTCATCCGACCATCGGCAACGATGTTGTGATTTACGCCAATGCAACTATTCTTGGCGGCAATACAGAAATTGGTGATGGCAGCATTATCGGTGGAAACGTGTGGTTAACACATTCAGTGCCACCGCGATCAATCGTGCAGTTCAGCAGTCGTGTTGAGCAGCGCACCGCCGACGACGACGGTATGGAATTTCACATCTGATATTTACCGCAACAAAACTCTGCAGGCCCTTTCACTACCCTGTCCTGCGTCGTTGACGCACCGAGCCAGCCATGCGCGCGAATTCAATTCTCGACACCATCGGTAATACCCCGCACGTTCGCATTAATCGTTTGTTTGGCAACACGCATGAAGTCTGGCTGAAACTTGAGCGCGCGAATCCAGGCGCAAGCATCAAGGACCGCATTGCACTCGCGATGGTCGAAGACGCGGAGAAGCGCGGCATACTCAAGAAAGGCAGCACCATTATTGAGCCAACGTCGGGAAATACCGGCATCGGGCTCGCAATGGTTGCAGCAGTGAAAGGATACAAACTCATTCTCGTTATGCCCGAGTCAATGTCCGTTGAGCGCCGCCGAGTCATGGCTGCTTACGGTGCGACGTTTGAGCTCACGCCGCGCGAGGTTGGAATGAAGGGCGCCATGGCGCGCGCCAACGAATTGGTTGCGCAAACGCCGGACTCGTGGATCCCATCGCAGTTTGATAATCCGGCTAACGTTCGCGTGCACGCTGAAACCACCGCGCGCGAAATTCTCGCCGACTTTCCGGAAGGCATTGATTACCTGATCACCGGTGTTGGCACTGGTGGACACATTACCGGTTGCAGCGAAGAGCTCAAGAAGTCGTTTCCAAAAATGAAGACATACGCAGTTGAACCAGCAAAGTCTCCAATCATTGCTGGTGGAACGCACACGCCGCACAAAATTCAAGGTATCGGCGCAGGATTCATTCCCGCCAATCTGCATAAAGACACGCTCGACGGAACGATTGCCGTAACTGAAGAAGATGCGTATTCGTATGCGCAACGCGCTGCGCGCGAAGAAGGAATTTTCGTTGGCGCGTCCAGTGGTGCCGCATTGGCCGCAGTTGCCCTGAAGTTGAAGGAAATTCCGGCCGGCTCACGAGTCATGACATTCTGCTACGACACCGGCGAACGGTACCTGTCAATCGACGGGCTGTTCCCGGTTTGATGCAAACGTTCATTCAACAACGAGAGCCACGCCGTTGTTGAGTGACAACGTGCTCCCCGCCATATTTCTGGGCGTCGGCCTTTTGGTCGGCGCCTTTGGCATGTGGTTAGTACACACACGAATTCTTTCGTCGGAAATTGCCCGCGCCAATGCAACGACTCTCGCGGAAGCGCGGCTGGGGGAAAACAACTTGCGTGAATCGCTGGCCCGTCACGAGGCAGAAGCGGCGTTGACAGCGCGCCATGGCAACGTAGCGGAGTTGCTCAATCCCATTCGCGAATCGTTGGCGCGTTACGACGATGTGTTGGTCGCAATGGGCAAATCGCAGGCACAAACAGCTGGCGCGATCGGCGAGCAGCTGAACAACGTTGCACTCACCGGCGATGCATTGCGCCGCGAAACACAGAAGTTAAGCCAAGCGCTTCGCGCACCAAACGTGCGCGGTCAATGGGGTGAGCTGCAATTGAAACGCGTTTGCGAGCTTGCAGGAATGCTCGAGTACTGCGATTTCGAACCACAAGTCACGGTGCGCAACGACGATGGCGTGCAACGCCCCGATCTGATTGTGCGAGTACCAGGGGGAAGGCAACTCGTTGTCGATGCGAAGGCGCCTTTATCCGCCTATCTCGAAGCAATGGCGGCCACTGATGACAAATCTCGCGCTGATCGACTGAGCGAGCACGCCGCACAACTTCGCCTGCACGTCGCCAAACTGTCGGCCAAGCGCTACTGGTCGCAATTCTCTGAATCACCCGAGTTTGTAGTGCTGTTCTTACCGGGCGAAGCATTTTTCTCAGCGGCGCTCGAGGCCGATCCATCGCTGCTCGAAACAGCACTTACGGAACGCGTGATTCTCGCAACGCCAACGACGCTCATTGCACTGCTAAAGGCCGCGGCGTACGGGTGGCGGCAGGAACGCGTTGCTCGCGACGCCGAGCAGTTAATTGCGTTGGGGCGCGAGTTGCACGAACGCATTTCCACTTTCGATGAGCAATTGATGGAAGTTGGCCGCGGACTAACGCGAGCAGTGACTGCGTACAATCGTGCATTGGGTTCGCTCGAAACACGCGTGCTCGTTAGTGCGCGCCGGCTGGGCGAACTCGGTGCGACGACCGATGCATTGCAAACTCCGCCGCCAATTGAAATTGCTGTTCGCGACGCAGTTTAACGGAGTGCGATAAGAGCGCAATGCATCGCGTAATTCAACAACTCAAAGTGCTCGACGCTGAGTTTCCCACGCAACGAAAGTTGCTGCTCGCGCCCAACATCAACCTCGGCCGCGAGTTATTGGCGGCAATCGCATTGGAGCAGGGCAGTTGGATTGGTTGGGAAGTTGCGACACTCGCCAGCATTGCGCAGAAGCTGGCAGTGATTGAACTCGCGGAACGGAAGCTACGAAGCGCGAGCGATGTTGCGCTCGCGGATACTGTGAGCAGCGCGTTCGATGAGGCTATTCGCGGCGGTTTCGTTGGTGCAGGGTTGGCGGGTCTGGAGTGGAGTGCCGGCACAAGGAGCGCGATTACCGACGCAATTCTTGAACTTCGAACATCAGGCACAACTCCGGCGCTGCTGGCCCGATGTATCAACGTTCGATCGCCAGATTCCGCGAGCAATCTCGCGCGCAATTTGTCCGCGATTCTGACGCAATATGAGTTGCTGCTGGCTCAGAGAAACCTGGCCGATCCTACGGAGCAATTTGAGGCCGCCATCAAGGCGTTCGATGGCCAGGCGCCGTTCGTGCTCGATCACGCGCTCATGGTCTGCACGCCAGGATGGGCTGTGCGGGGTCGACCAAGGGAATTGTTCGAGAAGCTGGTTGGACGAGGGCTGCGATCACTGGTTGGAGTGAGAGGGGTCAGGGTCGAATTTCTGACCGCACCAGAAGGGCTGGTTGACGACCTGGCGCCGCCGGTTGAAGTGATGGGTGAGGAAAATTTGGCAACCTCAAGTCCTGTAATGTTTTGCGCCGCAACGGTCAGCGATGAAATACGCGAGGTTCTGCGAAGGGCTATCACTGCAGGTACATCGTTCGACAATGTCGAGATAGCGAGTGTTGATCAAAGTCACTATGCGGTCACTTATGAGGCACTATGCGAACAGTTGAATATAAGAACGACGATCTTCGATGGCATTCCTTTTGAGGCGAGCCGCGTTGGCCGCGCCTTGGGACGCTGGTTTGCGTGGATCGAGTCGGACTTCCAAGCGGATGTCGTTCGGGGAGCACTTGATGCCAACGACTTCCCAAGCCAGCCGGCTGTGTCAATCGAGCTGCGTAGCCTGAGAATCGGGTGGGGGCTGGAAGCGACCCGCCGAGCCGCCGAACGGTTGCGGACAGACGAATGGCGCAATCGGGCTCAGGCAGCGGACGACGAGTCGAACGAAGAATTCTCTGCTCGGCGAGCAACGCAACTGGAAGCTATGGACCGACTGAGCTCGCTCCTCACGCTGCTCCTCGAGAACGCCCCTGCTACAAATTTGTCTGTCGCCGAATTGGCGCGTCGCACTTTGAGCATCCTGACAATCATTGAGGCAGTGGATGCCGCGGAAGGCTCGACGCTTCAACGATTGCGCGAACGCCTGACCGACATTGCGTCAATTCCACGACCGGACGTTGCACTGCAGGAAGCGCTTGCGACACTTCGTCAGGAGCTGGTTGACCTCCGCGTGTGGACAAGCGCGAGCAAAACCGCCAAGCCACGCCGAGCGACTGGTGGCCACGTGCATTTCACGAATATCGAAAATGCGGGAGCCACTGGCCGCGCGCATTTGTTCATCGTCGGGCTCGATGCTGATCGTTGTGCAGGGCCCGTGATGCAATCGCCGTTGTTACCAGACGTGTTGCGCGCGCGAGTGAACGAAAAGGGCGCAGGGCTTGCCACCACCGAACAACGTCGTCGTGCGCGTGCCTGGCAATTGTCGTCGGCAATAAACGCAACGCGCGCGCAACTTACGTTGTCGTACGCAGTGCGAGGCGGCGTTGACGGTCGCGACGCGAGTCCCGCGCCCATCCTGTTGCAAATCGCGCGGCGCAGTACCGCGAATGAACAACTCGGCTACGAACAACTTCGGGAAGTAATCGGAGCTGCCGTTACGGCAATTCCGAATGGCGCAAGCGCGAACCTCGATGCGCGCGATGTTTGGTTCGCTGCAATGGCCGACGGTGCATTGCTGCTCGACGCAAAGCCAGTGGCGTTAACGGCGTTTGATGGATTGCGTCGCGCAGCCAACGCCGCCGAAGCGCGCCTACAACCAATTGGCGGTGAATTTCACGGAATCGTTCCAGCCGCGGCAAAACTTGATGCGCGCAAAACGCAGCGAGCAATTTCGCCCAGTTCCCTCGAAATTCTTGCGACTTGCTCAATGCGCTGGTTTTACAATGTCGCATTGGGAGCGCGCAAATTTGAAGAACCGGAGTTCGATCCGCTTGTTTGGCTGAATCCGCTCGATCGCGGCAATGTGTTTCACGAAATCTACGAACGCGTGATGAAAACCCGCTTGCATGAACAAGTGCCCAGCGCTGCGCGTGATCGCGAAGTGGAGCGTATTACAAACGCTGCGCTCGCCAGCATGGCACGAAGGATTCCAGCGCCCAGTAGCATAGTGAAAGAGCGCGAGATTGTCGATTTTCACAACAACGCGAAGTTGTTTGTCACAACGGAGCACGACGCATTTGCACGCGAGCCCTTTGACGTAGTCGGAATGGAGCTCAAATTCGGTGACGACCAGGCTGCCGTGTTGCCGTTGCCCGATGGTTCATCGATTCGCGTTCATGGCAGGGTCGATCGTGTGGACAAATTACGTGACGGCACGTTGCGATTGATTGACTACAAGACAGGACGTTCGTTCGATTTCGATGCAAAGTTGGGCGCGTTTAACGGTGGACGAAAGTTGCAGCTGTCAGTGTATTCGCCGGCCGTCAGCAGGGTTTATAACGCAAATATTTCAGCGGCCGAGTACCGGTTTCCGACTGAGAAAGGCGATGGCATCGTAACGCGGGCGACAGCCGAAGAGTTGACAATGGCGCCAGGCATTGTGCAGTCGCT
>JBDUAX010000416.1:0-4253 GCA_040004455.1 Gemmatimonadaceae bacterium | reverse complement strand
GCAACACGATCTCTAGAACGGCGCCTTCACGACGCCAAACTCCGCGCGCATTGCCAAATGGCTCTTCCCGCCGCCATCAACAGCAACAAGATCCACTTCCGTCCGCAACAGCAATCCCGTGCTGCGTGACACCCACTATTGGCCGTCGCTGGCATCGTCCGCGGTCTTGTTATGCACTTGATACACTGTTGACGCCACTCCGCTTACACTGTCATCGCGCACCCGGCGACACGTCGCTGGCGTTTCTGGGCGTCAATAAAGGTGATGGCTATCACCGGCGCGACGCCCTCCTCACAATGGCGTGGGAGTGTCCTGAGGGCGCGGTTGATTGAGGTTGTGAGTGGCCTAGTTGAAAGTCGTTCACTGTTGAGAACTCTGCCTTTCGAAATCGTGCGTTACATCTGCCCCGGAATGTGCTTGCGGAGACGTTCCCGGACATCCATCAAAGCGAAGCCGAGAAGGTTGAGCCCGCGCCACTTGGGTGGGTTCGCGACTTCCGGATCGTCAACCGCGAGTCCGATCCCCCAAATGCCGTCGACTGGACTCGCCTCCACAAGCACGCGCGTTTGTGTCTTCAACAGGAAGTCGCGGAGCGGCTCTGACTGAGAGAACTTCGCGCAGTTACCGTCGACCGCTATCGCAACTCGATGCTGTTCCCAGACGAATTCTTCAAACCCCCGCACGGACCTTCCAATAGCCTTCGCAGCGCCGGGATTCTGAGTCTGGAGAATGCGTTCAGCGGCCTCATTGTCGCCAAATAGCGTGGCCTTGCGGAACATCATGTAATGCTCGGCGGTGGGAAACCGAAGCCCGTCAATGACGAATGTGGCTGCATACCACTGGCTCAGACACTCCTTCCCAACCTCCGCGGCTTGCGCGGGGATGTGACTCCAAAAGAAGAGATACTTGAGGCGTTCCGCGCTACGAACGGCGGAGCAGAGCGAGTCCAAATCATGACGTTGCGGCACGAGGAATTCCCTTAGTAGTCTGGGCAGCGCTGGTAGATTAGCACATGAAACTCTGGATCGATGCCGACGCCGCGCCGCGCGATGTCAAGGAGATCTGCTATCGCGTATCCGAACGGCTCAAGCTTGAAACGGTTCTCGTTGCCAACGGGAGAATTCAGCTTCCGCCAGGTTACCACTTTCTTTCAGCAGTGCGCGTCGAAGGCGGCGCCGATGTCGCCGACACGTATATCGTCGAGCATTCCGCAGCTGGCGACGTCGCAGTGACGGCCGACATTCCGCTCGCCGCGTTATTGGTGCCGAAAGGCGTGATCGTGATCGATCCGCGCGGCGATGTTTTCACCGAAGAAAGTATTGGCGAGCGACTTTCTGTAAGAAACTTCATGGATGAACTGCGAATGGGCGGTGTCGACACCGGTGGGCACTCGACATACGGGGCAAAGGAAAAGCAGGCGTTTGCGAATGCGCTCGACCGGGCGCTGACACGCGCGTTGCGCGCGAGATCGTAGCTACGATTGCGGCCCGCAGAAAACCCTGCTCCACTCCAACGTCGGCATTCGCGCATCGCGCTTATTCCGAAGAAGTAAAAACTTCTGACTGGATGAACCAACGGCGCGGATAGCATCCTGTTGACTCTTGCCGATTTGATCGCCGCTTTCATCACGACCGAAGTACGCGCGGTCCTGATCGTTCGACGACGAACCTCACCAGATACGTTCGCGCAAACCCTCGGAATACTCTTCGAGCCGAAGCAATCCCGGCGGGTTTGGAAACATCGGTCGTGGATTCGGTTTGGCGAATCCCTTGCCTTCAAGCAGATCGAGAAAAACTTCCGCGTGATGCCGACCGAGTTCGGCATCCGTTTCTCCTTCCGCCGGCGCATAACCAAAATGACGCCACCCTTCGATGACCTGCTCAGGCGATCCTCGGCTCAAACCGAGTTGCAGCCGCCCATTGCTGATCAAGTCGGCCGCGCCGGCGTTCTCGAACATGTAAAACGGATTCTCGTACCGCATGTCGATGACGCCGGTACCAATCTCGATGCGCGAAGTCCGTGCGCCGACGGCAGCGAGGAGAGGGAAGGGCGATGCGAGTTGGTGCGCGAAGTGATGCACGCGAAAGTACGGTATGCGATGATTTCGCGCTCTGCATTTCCTTCGATGATCAACGCTTCGCGGCAACTGGCACCACCACCGCATGCAGCTTCACCCGTGCGCCATGCGGCAACGCCGCTGTGGTACAGCATTGTATTCGTCCGCGAAAATATTGGTATGCGCCGTTGCTTCTCTACCCCGGAACTACCGCGGTGGCCTCAATCTCCACGACGGCATCGGGCTCCATGAGCGCCACCACCTGCACGGCAGTCATCACCGGGTAGTGGTTGCCCATCACTTCGCGATACGCGGCGCCAAGCGCGATTGACTCCGCGCGATATTGGTCGGCGCTCGTGACGTACCACGTAAGGCGCACAATGTGCTGAGGACCCGCATTTGCTGCGGCGAGTACAGCGACAATGTTCAGCAACGCCTGTCGAGCCTGAGCGACGAAGTCGCCGTGCGCAAGTTGCCTGTTTGCATCCCAGCCTATCTGACCGGCGACGAAAATTTGTGTGCCTTGCGCAGCAATGCCGTTGGAGTAACCAGAGGGTCGCGCCCAACCCGCCGGCTGCAGAATACGATGCATCATTTGGCAGCCTCGTTGTTCGCCGAGTCCTTGAGCCTGAATCGTTGCAACTTGCCCGTTTCAGTTTTTGGCAACGCCGGAAGAAATTCTACAAGACGTGGATACTTATACGGCGCGATTGTGTTCTTCACATGGTCTTGAATTGCACGCGCGAGTTCGGGAGATGCAGCGAATGAAGGCTTGAGTACCACGAATGCTTTGACGCACTGAAAACGCACCGCATCGGGCACGCCAATTACCGCGCACTCGGCCACCGCATCGTGTGACAGCACGGCCGATTCGACTTCCGGCGCGCCGATGTTATAGCCGGAGGAGATGATCAGGTCGTCCGTTCGCGCCTTGAAATACACGTAGCCGTCGGCGTCCATGGAGCACGCATCGCCCGTAATATTCCAACCACCTTGCACGTACGTTGTTTGTCGCGCATCGGCCAGATAGCGACAACCCGTTGGACCGCGCACAGCCAGACGACCCACCTCGCCAAACGGCAGCCGTTCGAGATTGTCATTTAGTATTGCAACGTCGTAACCCGGAATAGCCTTTCCAATTGCGCCGGCGCGAACATCCGAACCACTCGCACCAATGAAGATGTGAATCATTTCTGTCGCACCAATGCCGTCGAGCATTTCAACACCGGTTGCGTGACGCCAGCTGGAACGGGTTTCGAGTGCCAATGCTTCTCCCGCCGATACCGATTGTCGAAGTGATGTGGTGTTGAATCGCGCCTTGTCGCGCTCAATCGCGAGTGACATCAATCGGTAAAATGTCGGTGCGGTGAACGTCACGGTTGCACGTGTTTCAGCAATTGCCTCGAGGAGTGAATCGGGAGTGGCGCTTTCCAGCAGCACCGTCGACGCACGCGCATGCATCGGAAACACCAACAGGCCGCCCAAACCGAACGTGAATGCGAGTGGCGGAGTACCAATGCACCGATCATCCTCGGAAAGACGCAAAGTTGTATCAGAAAACCCGTTGCACATTACCAACACATCACGATGAAAGTGCATGCATCCTTTTGGCACGCCGGTGGTACCGGACGTAAACGCAATCAGGCAGACATCATCGGATGACGTTGCAACGGCCTCAAACGGATCGCTGCGTGTGGCCATAAGCTCGTCCAGCGAATCTGTCGCGTTCGCGTCCATCGCGTTCGCATTGAGCGTATCAGTCGCATTCGAATTGAGCGTATCCGTCGCATTCGCATCCATCGCATCCGTGCCCCAGTACAATGTTCGCGCCAGACCACCATAGGCAGCGCTGGCGGTGTTGAGGTCAGCGTCAAGTCGCGCATCGCACAGAGCAAACCGGCACGCAGATTTTTGCATTACCGTTTGCAATTCGGTAGCACGCAACATTGGCATGGTGGTGACGGCAACGCCCCCTGCCTTGAGCACGGCCAGCCACGCTGCGGCCAGCATCGGACCGTTGTAACCGCGCAGCAATACGCGGTTTCCTGTTACTAAACCAAGATCACGAACGAGGACATGCGCAATGCTGTCCGTGTGCCGCTGCAAGTCGCGATAGGTTGTTTCCGACCAATTACCGGCCAGATTTCGCGCAACGATTGCTGTGCGATTGCCAAAACCCTCGCGCACGGCGTTATCG
>JBDUAX010000415.1:0-4257 GCA_040004455.1 Gemmatimonadaceae bacterium | reverse complement strand
CAACAATGGTGGTGAAGGCAACCACGCCTCACCACCATCTGCTTCATCGGCCCCAACCGAAGGGGGCGAGTAGCTGCGCCTACTGCAAATTTTAGTAGGGTTGACGCGTGAATTTGGCCTTCAAACGGCGAGCGGTGTCTGGGCTGGCAATTCGCACAACCAGGTAAATCGCGCCGCCGACCAGCGCCACCTTCACCGCCACGAACACCAGCGCGAGCAGTAGTCCGACGAGTGGCACCATCAGCCCAAATACCAGCTTGAGGGCCACGAGGCCCAACAGGGCCATAATTCCGATTGTAAGAATGGTGCGCAACATAGGCTCGTTCCGTGATGGTGATTGACGCTTCTGATCAATCTACGACGGCCGGCAAGCGACGGTTTCGCTGTGTCTGGAGTTCGAGCGCAATTGATTCATCCGTCCACTGCCAGAGTGAAAAACCGGCTAAATTTCGCAAGCCGGTTACGCCTGGTATTGCCTTGCCGGTCCCGACACTACCTTCTCCAAAGTCAGGCAAACGCCTCGTTGGATAGCTGTACCTAGCCTCTCGCGTGAGTTCACGTTCATGAGTGAAACGCTGTATCAGATCATGGGGCGCCATCGTCGCGACCCGCTTCCCGAGCGCAAGCCTTCCTGGCTTAAAGTCAAAGCGCCCGGCGGCGAAAATTATCTGCGCTTGAAGCAGATGATGGCGGATCTCAACCTCCATACGGTTTGTCAGGAGGCGCGCTGTCCAAACATCGGCGAATGCTGGGAGCATGGCACTGCCACGTTCATGATTCTGGGCGACGTCTGCACGCGCAATTGCGCGTATTGCGCGGTGTCGCACGGGCGGCCACCCAAGTACGACATCGAAGAACCGTCGCGGGTCGCGACCGCAATTGCGGAAATGAATTTGCGTCACGCCGTGATTACGTCAGTCGATCGCGATGACTTGCCCGACTTTGGTGCATACATCTTTGCTGAAACCATTCGGCAAAT
Source organism: Gemmatimonadaceae bacterium (assembly GCA_040004455.1). GTDB lineage: Bacteria > Gemmatimonadota > Gemmatimonadetes > Gemmatimonadales > Gemmatimonadaceae > Gemmatimonas. Next base: position 3,278 of record JBDUAX010000415.1, on the reverse strand, counting down.
TCACGAGAAGTTGCCAACGTGTTCAATCGAAGTACTCGTTCCCGATTTTCAGGGCAACGTTGATTCAATTCGCGCGGTGCTCGACGCGCGTCCGGACATTTACAACCACAATACGGAAACCGTACCGCGCTTATACAAGAAGGCGCGCCCCGGTGGCCGTTATGAGCGCCTGTTGGAAATCTTCCGCGTTACGAAACGTCTCGCCCCCGACATCCCCACCAAAACCGGAATCATTCTCGGCCTGGGCGAAACGAATGAAGAAGTTGTGGAAGTCATGAAGGATTTGCGATCAGTTGACGTCGATATTCTGACTTTGGGGCAGTATCTCAAACCGTCCGATTCGCATATCGCGCTCGATCGTTATGTCACGCCTGAGGAATTCCGTCAGTTGTATGAAATCGGCATGAGTCTCGGTTTCCGCCATGTCGAGAGTGGACCGCTTGTTCGCTCCAGTTATCACGCCTGGGAACAGGTGCAGGCGGCCGGCGTCTGACCGGTTCGTTTTGCACCCCTCACAAAGTCCAATGAGCACCGCCAAAACTGCCAGGAAAAAAAGTGCGCCCGCAACTGGCGCACCGGCACCGACCGCAGCGAAAGCTGCCGCGCCCGATGCCAAAACTCTGCATCGCGACATGCTGTATTCAATGTTGCTGCAGCGACGCTTCGAAGAGCGATGCGCCGAGATGTACGCGGTCGGAAAAATCGGCGGCTTCTGTCATTTGTATATCGGGCAGGAAGCCGTTTCAACAGGCGTTAATTCGGTGCTGCGCGCCGATGACTATATCATCACGACGTATCGTGATCACGGACAGGCATTGGCGCGTGGCATGACTGCCAATGCAGTTATGGCGGAATTATTTGGCCGACAGGATGGATGCGCGAAGGGCAAAGGCGGATCCATGCACATGTTCGATAAAAATCTCGGATTTCTTGGCGGGCATGGCATTGTCGGCGGCCACATCCCGATAGCGGCCGGCGTTGGCTTTGCGATCAAGTATCGCGGCGGCGATCAGGTGATTGTTTGTTTCATGGGTGAAGCGGCCGTTAACAATGGCGCGTTTCATGAAGCGTTGAACATGGCAGGACTTTGGAAGCTCCCATGCATTTTCATCATCGAAAACAATCGATATGGAATGGGCACGGCCATTGAACGTGCGTCGGCAGTGAACGACATCTACAAGCGCGGCGCATCGTACGACATGCCGCGGGAAATGGTTGATGGGCAGGATGTGCTCGCCGTGCGCGACGCAACCATGAAGGCCATTGAACGCGCGCGCAAAGAAAGCACGTCCACACTGCTTGAAATTCGCACGTATCGTTTCATGGGCCATTCAATGAGTGACGCGGTGAGCGGCACCTATCGCACCAAGGAAGAACTTGAGCAGTACCTGAAGCGTGATCCAATTGTCCTGCATCGGAAGCGCATGGAAGACGCCGGTGAAATCACCAGCGAAGAAGTGACCGCGATGGATGAGGAGATCAAGAAGATCGTGCAGGATTCCATCGACTTCGCCGATGCGAGCCCCGAATTGCCGCTCGAAGCGCTCATGGAAGATATCCTTGTCGAGACCACGAGCTGAACATGGCCATCATTACTTATCGGGACGCGCTCAATCAGGCATTGCGCGAAGAAATGCATCGCGACGATCGTGTCTTCCTCATGGGGGAAGAAGTCGCCGTGTATCAGGGCGCGTACAAAGTCTCCAAAGGATTATTACAGGAGTTCGGTGAAATGCGTGTCGTCGATACGCCGATTACAGAACTTGGCTTCGCCGGTGTTGGTGTTGGTGCCGCGATGGTGGGTTTACGCCCGATCATCGAATTCATGACGTGGAATTTCTCGCTGCTCGCGCTCGATCAGGTGGTGAACGCCGCCGCGAAAATGCTGTACATGTCCGGCGGACAATTTTCGATGCCGATGGTGTTTCGCGGTCCAAACGGATCGGCACTGCAGTTGAGCGCGCAGCATAGCCAGGCATGGGAGTCGTGGCTGGCACACATTCCGGGATTGAAAGTTGTGTGCCCCGCAACGCCGTATGATGCGAAAGGTCTGCTCAAATCTGCCATTCGTGACGACAATCCAGTGTGTTTCCTGGAAGGCGAAATGTTGTACAACACGAAAGGCGAAGTTCCAGAAGAAGAGTATCTGGTACCCATTGGTAAAGCCGATTTGAAACGCGAAGGGGAACACGTTTCGCTCATTTGTCACGGCAAGATGGTGCTCGTCGCCCTGCAGGCCGCCGACGAAATGGCGAAGCAAGGCATCAACTGCGACGTTGTTGATTTGCGCACGGTGCGCCCGATGGACGTCGAAGCAATTGTCAATTCCGTTCGCAAAACCAATCGCGCCGTTGTGATCGAAGAAGGTTGGGAAGTCTGCGGAATTGGTGCGCAGGTTGTCGATTACGTGCAGCGCGAATGCTTCGACTATCTCGATGCGCCAGTGTTGCGCGTGCATCAGGCCGACGCTCCGATGCCGTATGCGAAGTCACTCGAGAAGGCCGCAAAGCCCGATGTTCCCAAAACCATCGCGGCCATCAAACAAGTCCTCTATCTCAACTGATCATGGCGACGAAAGTGATGATGGAGGCGCTCTCGCCGACCATGGAAGAGGGGCGTCTCGCCAAGTGGTTGAAAAATGTCGGAGACGCAATCAAAAGCGGTGACACCATTGCCGAAATCGAAACCGACAAGGCAATCATGGAACTTGTTGCGCGCGGCGACGGCGTACTGCGCGCGCGACTTGTTGAGGAAGGCGCAACCGCGCCAGTTGGGCAAACGATTGGAGTCATTGCTGGGGCCGACGAAGACATCAGCGCGTTGAGCGGTGGTGCTGCACCGGCCGCGTCCGCGACAGCAGCGCCTGCCGCAGCAACTCCCGCTGCACCGGTTCCGGCTGCACCAACTCCAATCGCACCTGTAACAGCGACAGCCACTCCCGCCGCTGTTGCTTCGCCTGTTGCTGCCCCTGTCGCTGCCCCTGTCGCTGCGCCTCTTCCGGTTGTCGCTGCAGTGACTGCACCGGCAGCCGAACACGGCGACGTTGTTCGCTCGTCGCCACTCGCGCGCCGACTGGCATCGGAACGCGGCATTCCGTTACAACAAGTGGTGGGATCAGGCCCGAACGGTCGCATCATTCGTCGCGATGTCGATGCGGCAATTGCCAGACCTGCCGCGGCGACGGCGCCAGCCATTGCAGCATCAGCGCCGGCTTCGAAGCCCACAAGCATGGTCATCGACGGCGACTACAAGGACGTTCCGCTCACACAAATTCGCAA